>WRMA01000087.1 GCA_009777355.1 Oscillospiraceae bacterium
AGATTTCGGACTGCTCGGCAAAGACGGAAAATTAATCGAAAATCCGTATCATTACAGAGACGTAAGAACCGATAATATAAATCTCGAGGCTTATAAAAGAATCCCGAAAAATCAATTATATGACATAACCGGACTTCAGTATCTGCAGTTCAACACTATATTTCAGCTGCTGTCTTTATCCGTGAACAGACCCCATGTTTTTGACAACGCCGAAACTCTCCTGTTTATTCCGGATTTACTGAATTATTTTCTTACGGGAATTAAGAAAACGGAATATACTATAGCTTCGACGTCCGCCCTGCTCGACGCGAAAACCCGGACATGGGCGAAAGAATTGTTCGAACCTATGGGAATCCCGGAGAGATTATTTACAGAAATAGTAAATCCCGGAAATATTCTCGGCGGACTGTCCGGAGATATTTTAAGTGAAGTAGGCGGCGTAAATGCAAAAATAGTAAACGTCGCGGGTCACGATACGGGCTCGGCAATCGCGGCCGTTCCCGTTAAAGCAAAGGACGAAAATTTCGTTTATATAAGCTCGGGAACCTGGTCTCTTATGGGTATCGAAACAAAACAGCCGATAATAAACGAAAAGTCGGCGCTGTATGACTTCACAAACGAGGGCGGCGCGAACGACACGATAAGATTTCTGCGTAACGTCGCGGGATTATGGCTGGAGCAGGAATCAAAACGTCAGTGGGAACGGGAAGGGGAAAAATTATCTTTCGGCGAACTGTCGCAGATGGCGAAGCGGGCAAAGCCGCTGCAAAGCTTTATAAACGTCGATTCCCCCGAGTTTGTCTCCCCCGGCAATATGCCGGAGAGAATACGGAAGTTCTGCAAAAAGACGAATCAGTATGTTCCCGAGACCAAAGGCGAGATAATACGCTGTATTTTTGACAGCCTGGCGTTAAAATACAAAAGCACCCTGATGCAAATCAACGAGCTGCGGGGGTTTGACGCGAAGCATATACATATAGTAGGCGGAGGAACCCAGGAGACGCTGCTGTGTCAGTATACCGCGGACGCCTGCAATATCCCGGTTTATGCCGGACCGGTCGAGGCTACGGCGGCCGGCAATATAGCCGTACAGATGATGTCGCAGGGCGAGATTTCGGGTTTGGGCGAGGCCCGGGAAATAATCGCGGATTCGTTTGACGTTGCGCTCTACGAACCGAAAAGCGCCGCCCTTTGGAACGACGCTTACGACAGATACAATAAAATTGCCGCAAATATTAATTAATAATTATTAATTTATTCGCCCGAACCCGAAACGGCAAGACTTTTTATATAGACGTCCGGCGAACCCGTACCCGAGTACGTAAATCTTAAATTATCGGCGATTGCTTCTATATCTTTGAGAACGGCAAAGAAATTCCCCGCGATAGTGATTTGTTCGACGGGTCTTGTAAGTTTACCGTTTTCGATTAGAAATCCTTCGGCCGAAACGGAGAAATCTCCCGATATTTCGTCCGCTCCGGAATGAAGACCGGCAAGGTCGGTTATATAAATCCCCTCCCCCGCCCTTTCGAGCAGTTCTTCTTTTGCGATTTTGCCCGCGGGAACATATAGATTCTGCGGCGCGACTTTCACCGGAGATTTATAGCTCGCCTTGCTTGCGTTGCCGGTAGATTCGACGCCGTCTTTTCTGGCGGTTTTTAAATTGTGCAGGAAAGTTTTGAACACGCCGTTTTCTATTATCGCTTTGTTAAACGCGGCGACTCCCTCCGCGTCGAACGGCGTCGCGCGTATTGACCCGGGATATACGGGGTCGTCTCTGAGCGTAAATATTTCAGATGCGATTTGTTCGTTTAATTTTCCGGCGAGAAGCGACAAGCCCTTCTGCGCTTTGTCGGCGAGAAAAACGTCCGAAAAAGTTCCGATAAAATCGGCGAACGCCGTGTTCTGCATGATAATTTTATACTGTCCGCTCTTTATTGATTTCGCGCCGAGTTTCGAGAGCGCGGTCTCAGCCGCCGTTTTGCCGATTTCTCCGGGTTTAAATTCCCCCCACTCTAATCCGGTCCAAAACTCCAGTCCGGTCTTTGTCTCGCCGTCTTTGACCGCTCTCGCATAAGAATAGGCGATTGCGCCGTTCGAATTATATTCTATATCCATGCCGTACGTGTTGGCGATTAATATACCGGACTGCCTGTACTCAAACTCGTTGTAATCCACGCCTTTTATTGAACCGCTTACTTGTTTAGCCGATTTTTCCATCGATAGAGCGGCGTTTATCTTTTCTTCGGCCGGAATATTTTTTAACTCTTCGTTAAAGCCGTCGATTTCGGGATAATTTACCCCGCCTTTATATAATTTATCCTGTTCTTCTTCCTCGAGAATTTCGGAATTTTGCATAGCCTCGGTTATAATTATATCTATCGCTTCGCCGTTTATTAATTCAGAGTAAGAATAACCCATTTTATTGTTATAAGTTCCCCTGAAAGACACTCCCCCGCTTGAACTGCTCTCAAATTTGTCGATTTCGCCGTCAAGCGTGGATATTCCCAGCGACGAGCCGCCCGATATATATACTTCGGCGTCGGAAAATCCTTTATTTATCGCGCGTTCCAGTAATTTTTTCGTAAAATCTTTCATCTCTATTTTCTCCCCCCGACCGTTATTTCTTTTACTCTTATCATCGGCTGACCCACGTCCGTCGGTACGCTTCCGCTCGAAGAACCGCACATTCCCTGCGAACGCGCCAAATTATTGCCGACCATGTCGATATTCATCAAAACCTCGCTGCCTTTGCCTATAAGCGTCGCTCCCCTCACCGGTTCGGCGATTTTTCCGTTCCGGACTATATACCCTTCAAGTACGGCGAAGTTAAACTCCCCCGTCGCCGGTTCGACCGAACCGCCGCCCATTTTCTTCGCGTATAAGCCGTATTCTGTGTTTGCGATTATATCTTCCGGCGAACTTGACCCGTTTGCGATAAACGTATTCGTCATTCTCGAAGTCGGAGCGTATTTATAAGACTCCCTGCGGCCCGAACCCGTCGGCCGCATTTTCATTTTTCTGCCGTTTAACCTATCTACTAAATAAGATTTCAACACGCCGTTTTCTATTAATATATTTTTCTGCGTGATATTTCCCTCGTCGTCGATATTGCACGAGCCCCATGCGTTGGGGATAGTTCCGTCGTCGACCGCCGTGACGCGCGGCGCCGCGATTTGCTCCCCGAGTTTACCGCAGAACACAGAGCCGCCTTTCGCTACGCTCGTCGCCTCGAGGCTGTGTCCGCAGGCTTCGTGAAATATTACCCCGCCGAATCCGTTGTCTATAATCACGGGCATAAGCCCGGACGGACAAAGCTCCGCCTTAAGCATAGTTACGGCGATTCTCGCCGCTTCCCTGCCGAGGGCTTTTATATCGAGATTCTTAAAATACTCAAAACCCGAGAGCGAACCCGGACCAAGATAACCGACTTGTTTTTCCGTTTCGGACGATGCGACCGCCTGAGCAGTCATACGTCCCCTGACTCTCGTATCTTCAGCCCATAAACCGTCTGAATTTACGACGAGGATATTCTGCGCGCCGCTCATAAAACCGTTTATCGTCTGCGTTACCGACTTATCATATTCTTTCGAGGCGTTATGGGCGATTCGCAGCATTTCGGCTTTTTCTTTTTTTATAATATCGAACGGCTGTATTTCAACTTTGTGAATATTATTAATTTCTTTCCCTTCATAAACCCGATTAATAATAATCTCACGGGTATCTCCGGTATTTTTTTTGTTTTTAATAACCGCGCCCGCGTCTTTCGCAAGCTTTATAAGACTTTCTTTCGACGTATCGTTTGTGTAAGCGTAAACGCAGTTGAACCCGTCGAAAATTCTCAGTCCGCAGCCGTAATCTATCCCAGAAACGCTGTCCTCGATTACGCCGTTTCTCATGACAATCGATTCTTTCCGGTTATTTTCGACGAACAGTTCCGCGAAGTCTCCGCCTTTTGCCAGGGCTTCGTCAAGAACTTCATTTACTATCGATTGGTTTAACAATAAAATCACCCTCCTGAATTTTTTAAAATTATTTTAATTAAATATAATATTGACTCCGGCTTATATCTCATTCCTCATCAAATCCTCAAACGTTTCGCGTTTTATCGCTATTCTGCTCCCGCCGTCTCCGACGAAAATCATCGCCGGTCTCGGCAGTCTGTTATAGTTCATCGCCATTGAATAATTATACGCCCCCGTTACTAAAACCGCCAGTATATCGCCTCTTTTTAAGTCCGGGAGCTCTACGTCTTCCTGTATAAAATCGCCGCTTTCGCAGCATCTTCCCACGACTGCCGCCGTAATTTCGCTCTTTTCGTTCGCTTTATTTGCCGCGACTATCGTATACGGCGCCTCGTAAAGCGCGTATCTGGGATTATCTCCCATACTGCCGTCGACAGAAATATAATTTTTATATCCCGTGATTTTTTTATTAGTCCCGACCGTATAAAGCGTCGCGCCCGCGTTTGCGACAATAGAGCGCCCCGGTTCAAATACTATTTTCGGCGTTTTTATATCTAATTCGCCGCATTTAATTTTTATATGTTCGGCAATAGCCTTTACGCCTTCGTCAATATTAAGGCTTTGCTGTGAATCAATATACTTTACACCGAATCCCCCGCCGAGATTTATTATATCAATCTCATAATTATATTTATTTTTAACGTCTTTCGCAAATTCGAGCATACAGTCGGCGGTGTCCAGAAGCGGCTGAACGTCGAATATCTGCGAGCCTATATGGCAGTGAATCCCGGTTAAATTCAGATTTTTCTTCTCTAAAATATATCCGGCCGCTTCGAGAGCCTGTCCTGTGCCGACGGCTATGCCGAATTTTGAATCTACGCCGCCGGTCGTGATTTTCGCGTGGGTTTCGGGTTCGATTCCGGGGCTTATACGCAGTAAAACTTCCTGAATCTTGCCGTGTTTTCCGCATAATTGATTCAAAACGTCGATTTCTTCCATATTATCAACGACAAAAACGCCGATATTATTATCAAGTCCGTATTCAATATCCCAATCCGTTTTATTATTTCCGTGGAAATAAGCGTTTTCTAACGGAAATCCGGCTTCTTTCGCCGTTTGCAGTTCCCCGGGCGAGACAATATCGGTCCAGAGATTTTCGTCGGCGATAATTTTATAAATCCCTTTAAACGAAAGCGATTTACTCGCGAAAGCGATTTCTCCGCCGTTTTCGCCGAAATATTTTTTTACCGCGTTTTTATAAGCCCTGCAGTTTTCCCTGATTTTGTTTTCGTCCAGAACATAGAGCGGCGTGCCGTATTTTTCAACGAGTTCGACAGAATCGCAGCCGCCTATTTCAAGATGACCCTTTGAATTTATTTTAAAATGCTCGTAAAGTATCATGCTTTACACTCTCCTTTATTTTTATAATAATTTTATATTTTTCATGTCATAAATTTTTTGCAGCGCGGCTATCGCCTCGCTTCTTTCTTCATGTGATTTTGAAATCATCTGATAAACATAAGTTTCGCCGTATTTTAAAACGATTACTTCCCATATATGCGAAACGTCAATTTTCGAAACGTCGATATATCCGGCAATTCCCTTTAAATATGCCGGTAAAAGCTTTGAATAATATTCTACTAAACAATTAATATCAGTTTCGTCAAAAATAAGATGAACGGCGTCCTCTCCCATAAATCCCCAGCCTGTCGTATCCCAGTCGATTAATATAATTTTGCCGTCTTTGTAAAATATATTCGTAACCCAAAAATCCCTGTGGCATAAAACTATCGGCAGACGTTCCGCGTTTGAAAATATTTCTTCAGCTTTGTCGTCGCAGTCTATTAATAATTGCCGCAAATGACGAGGGAGTTCATCGCCGAGAGAATCAATGCGTTTAAGCATTTCTCCGCGGCACAGCATATAATATTTTCTCACGGCGTCAAATTCTCCGAAACAGTCCATATTATGCAACATATCCGGTTTATTTTTATATAATCTGCCCTGAAAGCGCCCTAACTCAAACGCCGCTTTTTCAAGCATTTCTATCGTCAAATCCCACCCCGATATGCCGTCGATATATTCGAGCCATAACTGCGTCTGCGTTTCTTCTTCGTTGATTTCGGCATGATAACATTCGGGCCAGCGCAGCGAATCTGTAAATAGCGCGTCAAGTTTTGACATATATAAATCGTATTCGCGCCGCCATGAGTTCGGGTCTCCCGAACGCTCCCATTTTTTCTGCGTTTTCAACACTATTTTATAAGGCGTTTTTTCGCCGTTATCAGTTTCTGCAATCCCTGATACAAGCTGTACGTCGCCGACCGTGCCGCCCTGAAGAGATTTTATTTGATAATCTGCATTTATAATTATTCTGTCAAGCGTTTTACTTAACACTTTTATTAAAATATCCTGATTTATATTTATATTATTTTCCTCGTTTTATTTAAATTTATTTTATTTAATATAACCCGCTATACTCCCCCGGGTTTCGTTTACGCCTTCGCCGGATAACGACGAAAACGGTATAATTATACAGTCCAGGTGTTCGCTTTTTAACTTATTTAGATTTATTTCCCTGTTTGTTTTGTTTAATTTATCGGCTTTCGTCGCGACTATAATATACGGGATTTCAAAATTTTTCATGTATTGGAGCATATGCAAATCGTCAACGGTCGCGCCGACTTTTAAATCTATAAGCTGAACGACTAACTTTATAAATTTAAACTGATTGTTTTCTTTAAAATATCCCTCGACTAATTTCGACCATTTTTTCTTGTCCGCTTCGGCTCTTTTCGCGTAACCGTAACCGGGTAAATCCACGAGATAAAAGCTTTGGTCGGTTTCGTAAAAATTAAGCGTGATTGTTTTTCCGGGCGACGAAGAAGTCCGCGCAAGTTTATTTTGATTTACGATTTTATTTATAAGCGTGGATTTGCCGACGTTTGAACGTCCGGAAAAGGCTATATGCGGCTTGTCTTTTTTGATTTGCGGCAAAAATCCCGCGCTTATTATTATTTTTGTATTGTTAAAATTAATTTTCTTACTCATAAGCACCCGTTATAATTTGTAATTTATTCGTTTCTTTTTGCTTACTTTTTCTTTTCGCAAAGAAAAAGTGAGTCAATCGCCTGTTTTATTTTCGGGAACGGGTCCTCCCATTCCGGAGGTTTCAGCACTTTTCCGTCGCCCTCTCGATAGCGAGGCTTCCCGTCTTCCCAGATTTTACTCATGTTCGCATTCTGCACTATATCAAAGATTTTTTTAGGTTTTACGCCCATTTCAACGAGAGTTCCGAGAGCGAAGTAAATCAGGTCTATCATTGCGTCGGCTTGGTCGTATATATTATCAGATTCTGTAAATTCTTCTATTTCCTCGAGCATAAACCCCGCTCGGAATTTTGCGCGCTGTTCGGTTAGTTTAACCGGCGTTTCGCTTACGGGACTGCCGAAAACCTCGTGAAATTTCTTGACTTGTTCAAATTCTTCGTTCAGCATTTTTTGTTTTATATTCCTCCGTGAATTATAAATTTAAAAATTTTATTATTAGGTTACTCTACGCGGGTTAATACGGCGGAAAACGAAAGCTCCGAAACAACGACCGATATGCTTGTACTGCTTCCGGGGTCGCGCGTTAGAACAAATTCTTCTTCATAAAACATAGTATTCCCGTCAATCGTCTTTTCGCTCTCCTTTCGTGAATTATAGTTTCACATCAATTAAAATGCGGCATAATATTATCTTTGGCTATGTTTCCCGGGACAATCGGCGGCATAATCGACGAATACAGCTCTGTTTTGTCAGGCGGGCAAACCCTGCCTGTATTTGCGTCAAAGTCAGGAGTTTTTTCAGCCTCCGGGAATACAACGGCGTTTTCGAACACTTTTTCGGCATTCCCGACCGGAATAAAGTTTAAATTATTCCGGACAGTATCGTCTATGTCCTCCAAATCCGGCATGTTTTCCTCCGGGAGTA
>WRMA01000088.1 GCA_009777355.1 Oscillospiraceae bacterium
GTGTTTTTGTCTCCCCGTACGCAACATCAAATTTCAAAAACACCCGTCAGCCGCTTACGCGGCTGCCACCCTCTTTAAAAAAGAGGGCTTTGCCGCAAATTTTAACGTCTGCGAAATTTAATCTAGTAAAACCTAAGCACGGATATAACCTTACCCAGAACGGTCGCTTCTTTGACTATTATTGGACGCATAGCAGAATTGCACGGCTGAAGTCTTATATTGCCGTCCTCGGCGTAATATTTTTTAACCGTCGCCTCGTCTTCGACCAGGGCGACGACTATTTCGCCGTTGTCGGCGTAATTTCTTTTCTCGACGACGACGTAATCGCCGTTTAATATGCCCGCGTCGACCATGCTGTCGCCCCGTATACGAAGGGCGAAGAGCCTCGCGTTGACATAACTCTGCTTGTAAATCGGGAAATCGAGATAACCGTCGTGATTCTCGATTGCGAGAATCGGCACGCCCGCGGTGACCTGCCCGACAATCGGCACTCTTATAGACGTCCTTCTGCCGCTCGGGTCCACGTTGTCGACTCTTATAGTCCTGCTTTTTCCGGCTTCTTTTTGTATGTAGCCTTTCTTCTCCAGTTTTTCCAGATACGCGTGAACGGTCGACGTGCTTTTTATATTAAGCGAAATTTTTATGTCCCTTACCGAAGGAGAGAACCCCTCTTTTTTTATTGTGTCGATAATAAACTCAAAAACCGCGCGTTCTTTTGGATTCATTTGATTTCTATCAGACATTTTATATCCCTCACGATTAATAAATTAATATAATAACTCTATTATAACACAAAAATATAATCAGAACAAGTATTTCAAATAAAAATTTACAATTATAAAATAAAAAAATAACCAACCCCGTATAATTTACGGAACGGGTTATTTTTTTACAAAAATCATTGACTTTGCGTAAAATTCATGATATAATAAAAAGCGTACACGGGGCGGCGGACATAGGCTGAACCCTTTATCTTAATTAAAGAAAGGGGTGACGCCATGTTTGAAAAATATTTGCAAATTGTTTCAATTATTGTAACGCTAATTTCTATTCTCGTTACTTTAGTAGATAACAGGAAGAAATAGACCCGCCCTTGCTATCACAAGGCTCTGGGCGGTCTGTTTCTCTTTTTAACTTTTTGAGTTAAACCGGGTTCAGCCGTACCGCCCTAGTGTACGCGAGAGGGGTTAGCAATCCCTCTCTATTTTATTGTAACTTTATTATATCATATATATTCGCGAACGTCAATAATAATATTTAAAATTTCTAAAAATTTTTTACAGCGAATGAATATCCCAGATATTCTCGGCGTATTCTTTTATACTCCTGTCCGCCGCGAAGACTCCCGCCGACGCTATGTTATGCAGAGACATTTTATTCCAGCGGAGCGAATCCCCGTAAGCTTCGTCGAGCTTATCGTGGGCGAGGCAGTAATCTTTGAAATCCGCCAGACACATGAACGGGTCGGCGATATAATCGGCCGCCAGCAGATACTGCGTTATGTGATTGAACGAAACCCCGTTGAACCCGCCGTTTAACGACGCTATGACTTTCATAAGTTTTTCGTTCCGGACGTAATAATCGTCCGGGTCGTATTTCGCAGCCCACAAAGCGTCCACTTCTTCCGCCGTCATGCCGAATATAAATATATTATCTTCTCCCACGGCTTCCGATATCTCTATATTCGCGCCGTCCAGAGTGCCGATTGTCACCGCGCCGTTTACCATGAGTTTCATGTTTCCCGTTCCGCTCGCTTCTTTTCCCGCAAGGGAAATCTGCTGGCTTACCTCGCTCGCCGGCATGATTTGCTCGGCAAGAGATACAGAATAATCTTCCAAAAACACCACGCTTAACTTATCTCTTATAATCTTCGGCTGCTTTTTAATATCCTCTCCCAGACAGTATATTAATTTTATAATCTGCTTCGCCATATGATAGCTCGGCGCGGCCTTCGCCGCGAATATATAAGTCTGCGGAAGAATATCGGCCTCCGGATTTTCGAGTAAATTATTATAGACGGAAATTATCCTCAAAACGTTTAACAACTGACGCTTATACTCGTGCAGTCTCTTTACCTGAACGTTGAAGACAGAATCTGTGTTAAGACTAAACCCGTAAGTTTTTTTGATATAGTTGCTAAGACAGATTTTGTTCCTATGCTTAATCTCGGACAGAGACCGCAATACGCCCGTATCGTTCTCGAATTTTTTAAAGTCCTCTAAAATAGAGGCGTCGCGTCTGTAATCCGGTCCTATGCAGCCGTCCAGAAGTTCCGAAAGCAGGGGATTCGACTGCACGAGCCATCGTCTGTGCGCGATTCCGTTAGTGACGTTCGTGAATTTTTTCGGAGTGTCTTCGTAGAAATCCCTGAAAAAATTATTCTTTAGTAAATCAGAATGGATTTTCGCCACTCCGTTTATCGAATGTCCCCCCGCTATGCATAAATTCGCCATTCTGATTTGATTGAACGCAAGAATAGACATCCTCTGGATTTTATCCCAGTTTCCCGTGTATTTTTTCCATAAATCCTCGCACAAACGTCTGTTGATTTCGCATATAATCGCGTAAATCCTGGGCATATTAGTCTTAACTAAATATTCCGGCCACGTCTCCAGGGCTTCGGGAAGTATAGTATGGTTCGTGTACGCGACGGTATCGGTCACTATTTTCCACGCGTCCTCCCAGACGTAGCCGTGCTCGTCGATTAAAATACGCATCAGCTCGGGAATCGCGAAAGTCGGGTGCGTGTCGTTTATGTGCACGGCGTTTTTCCTGTGGAAATTATTTAAATTCGGATAAATATCGAGATGGCGCTTTATTATATTCTGAATCGACGCCGAAACGAAAAAATACTGCTGCTTCAATCTTAAAGTCTTACCCTCGTAATGATTGTCCGCGGGATACAGGACTTTTGAAATCGCCTCCACTCTCGCGGTCTCTTCCATTGATTTGACGAAATCCCCCTGCGAGAATAAATTGATATTTATACTCGTCGGGCTTTTCGCCCGCCACAGTCTCAAAACCTCGGCGCCCTCGCAGGCGTACCCAGAAATCATCAAATCGTACGGAATCGCCTCGACGGTCTGAAAGTCTTTATACTCTGTCCTAAGCTGTCCGTCCTCCCAGTTCTCTTCGATATATCCCCCGAAATTAATCTTAACCGTGTGGTCGGTTCTGGGAATAAGAAAAACGTCGCCGACGGACAGCCAGTCGTCGGGAAATTCTATTTGCCAGCCGTCCACTAACTTCTGCCTGAACAGTCCAAATTCGTATCTTATGGAATACCCCATGCCGTAATAATTCTGCGTAGCCAGACTGTCCATAAAACACGCGGCGAGTCTTCCCAGACCTCCGTTTCCCAGACCCGGGTCGACGTCCTTCTCGTATAAATCCTCGAGACCGAAACCGTAATCGTTCAGAATTTCCTCGAGCTCGTCCTCTATCCCCAGATTATATATATTATTTTTGAGCTGTTTTCCCACAAGAAATTCCATGCACAGATAATATATATTCTTAACCCGTTTGGTTTTTGACTTCAGCCTGAAATCCCGCCGCTTCTCCGATAATATATCCCTGGTTAAAATCGCTACGGCTTTATAGAAATGCGTCAGCGTCGCGTTTTCGCAGGTCAGCCCGTAATACCCCGACAACTTCTCCTCGATTATTTTGTGAAGCTTGCTTCTCGTGTACGCCTGGTGATGGGATTTATGCCTTTTCGGTTTATGCTCCCCGTTATTTATTTTGTTTTCCTCTGTATTTGTGTCTTTTATATCTTTTTTATCTTTGTCCATTTTTTATTAATATTTTTCTCCTTAGGAATTTTTGGAATATTATAGCAGTTCTTTATACATTTTTATATATTCTTTAGCCGACTGCTCCCAGCTGAAATCCCATTTCATGACCCGTTTCACAAGTTCCGTCCATTTTTCCGGCTCGTTATAAACCGAACAGGCCCTGTTCACCGCGTCCGTCACGGAATCGAAACCGCAGTTTTCGAATACGAACCCGTTGCCTCCCCCTTCCGGTTCGTACGGGATTATAGAATCTTTTAAGCCTCCCGTCGACATCACTATGGGAACCGCCCCGTATCTCGACGCGGTCATCTGAGTCAGGCCGCACGCCTCGGACCTCGACGGCATGATTATCATGTCGCTCCCCGCGAATATTTTTCTCGCGAGTTCCGCGTCGTAGCCGATTTTAACCCCGATTCTGTTGCCGAACCTTTCTGAAAGGGCTTCGAATCTGAGCTCGTAATCCCTGTTTCCCGAACCCAGGACGATAAACTGCGCGGGCTGCTGCTTAACCAGCTCTTCCATTACGTCCGCGAGGACGTCTACTCCTTTGGCAAAGACGAGCCTCGACACAATCGAAATAACCGGAACCCTCTCTTCGTTCGGCAAATTCATCACGGTTTGCAGCTGAGCTTTGTTCCTCGCTTTGTCGCCGGGATTTTCCGCGCTGTAGTTAGCCGATATTTTAGCGTCCGTCTCGGGATTAAAAAATTCAATATCTATTCCGTTGAGTATTCCCCTTATTTTCCCGCTGAGCATATTTACAATCGGGTCGAGCCCGAACGCAGAATTCATATCGTGGATTTCCTTCGCGTAGGACGGCGAAACCGTCGAAATAATATCCGAACACATCATCGCGCCTTTCATGATATTTATATCCCCGTGCAGTTCGAGTACCTGACGGTGAATAGAAGAAATATCGAACACGTCCTCTAAAATATCAAAATTATATCTTCCCTGATATTCTATATTATGAACCGTAAAAACCGTTTTTATATTGTCAAATTCTTTAATATGCGAATAATTCGTTTTGAGATAAACGGGAACGAGACCCGACTGCCAGTCGTGCGCGTGGATTATATCGGGGATAAAATTAATTTTGTCCAGTATATCGAGGACGGCCTTGCAGAAAAACGCGAACCTTTCCCCGTCGTCGAAATGCCCGAAATACTGCGGACGCTTAAAATATCCCTCGTTGTCTATAAAATAATATAAAACCCCGTTCTCTTCGGTCTTAAATATCCCGCAGTATTGACTCCGCCAGCCGAGGGCGACCTGTATATGCCCGGCGAACTCGAGGCGTTCGGCGAATTTTACCTTGATTGTCTCATACAAAGGCATAACGACTCTCACGTCGAGATTTTTGTCCGCCCTGATTAAATATTTGGGAAGCGCGCCGATTACCTCGCCTAACCCTCCCGTAGCCATAAACGGCAGGGACTCCCCCGACACGAACAGTATTTTTTTCGTTTTAGATTTAGATTTTGCGCCGGTTTTTGCCTTCGCGCCCGCCTTAGCTTTTGTGTCCGCGCCCGTTTCGGCCTTTTTCGCTTTCGCCCTTTGAGTAACGGGCTTTGCTTTCTTCTCTTTTGTCTCTTTTATTTCTTTCAAATCTATTTTTTCCGCTTTTTCTTGTTTTTCCATGATGACCGTAAATCTCCTTATCTGATTAACTGACTTAAATTTAAATCGACTAAATTCTCTTGTTTCTTGTGATGTACATAGGATATTTTTCGTCCGCCGAAAGCCTCTTGCCGTCGGTTATGACGACGTTCTTGTCCGCCATTACCCATTCGAGGCGGCTGTCCGAGCCTATTATCGCATCCTGCATAATAATACTGTTTTTAACGGCCGCGTTTCTGCCGATTTTCACCCCCCTGAAAATAACGCTGTCCTCAACGTCTCCGTCTATCACGCAGCCGTCTGCGACGAGCGAATTTCTGACGTTCGCGAACTCCCCGTAACGCGCGGGTTCGGAATCCCTGACCTTTGTGTAGATATTCCTCCCGGTATTATAGAACAACCCGCTTCTTTTCTCTCCGTCCAGCATTTCTATGTTATGCCTGAAATAATTGTCTATTGAATTTATATGCGCGCAGTAGCCTTTGTGTTCGTAACCCATTATTTTTATGCTGTCCGATTCCGCGAGTATAATATCCCTCGCGAAGTGCGTTTTTCCCGTCGCAATCGCGTTATTGAGCATATTTATCATATATTCCCTTCGCATAACCCAGGTGTTCATGCTGACGTTGAAAGTTCCCCCCTCGACGTACCACGGCTGTATAAAAACTCCGGTGACCCTGTCGGGGTGCTCCCCGTCCTCCTTATTATATAATACGGAATGGGAGGCGCTTTCCTTGTCGATATAATGCTCGTGATAAACGGCCGTTATGTCGGCGTTTGACTTAATATGGAAATCTATGACGTTTCTGTAGTTTATATTGCAAATCATGTCGCAGTCTCCCATGACGACGAATTCCTGGGTCGAGTTGCTTATATAATTTATAATCCTGAGCAAGGCGTCGAGCCTGCCTCTGTAGAGACCCGCCCTGTTGTCCTCGCCGTACGGGGGAAGGACCGCGATACCGCCGTTTCTCCTCGACAAATCCCAGTCTTTTCCCGAACCTATATGCTCCATCAGAGACTGATAGTTGCTCTTTGTTATAACGCCGACTTTATGTATCCCGGAGTTTATCATATTTGAAAGTACGAAATCTATAAGCCAGTACCTCCCGGCAAAGGGAATCGCGGCGACCGTCCTGTTCGAAGTCAGCGCGCCTATGCTCCATTCGTGTATATCCGAAAAAACTATACCCAGAGCCTGCATTTTTTTCACCTCTTTTTTTATTTTGTAATTAAAAATTCACTTCCAATGCTCGAAACGTAAACCGTCTATATGTTTAAAATGATTTTTATTATTTGTAACAAGAATATAACCGTTCACAATACAATAAGCGGCAATAAAAACGTCTCCGTCAAAACGACTGCCGACAGGTTTTCCTTTTTTGCTTAATTCCGCGTATATTTCGGCGGATTTACTCCAAACTGACAAATCAAATTCGTCTATTTCGGTATTTTTGCAAAAGTTCCCGAAACTTCTCAGACGGTTTAACATATTTTTGGCAAGCAGACCGCGCTGTATTTCATAAAACACAATCGGCGGAATAATAAATTTTTTTCCTTGGGTAATCCCGCGGCGATAGCTGTTTACAATAACCGGGTCTTTTTTGAGGATGTCCGAAATTATATTGCTGTCGAGCGCGTAAACGTTCATAGATTCAACTCCCTTATACTGACCCCGCTGTTTATAACGGAAAAAAATTCGTCGTCGAGCGGTTCGGTTCCCTGTTCGTCGAGGGCTTTGTTCTCCGCTAAAAAACGTTCGAAAGCTTCCAGCCGCCTCCGGATTTGAATTTGCTCTTCATTTTTATCCGGCCTGTCCGCTTCATCGTCCAATATATTAATAATCGCCCGGCGGCGTCCTTTTATATGAGCCGTCTGTTCCGCCGGATAAAACCGGCCGTTTTCAAAATATCCCTCGTATGCCCGCAATTTCTATTCCTCCTCGATTTTAAGGGGCGTTTCCCGCCCGTCACAATCAATCAATCATATCCCCAGCTTTTATCTGCGCTCCCCCGGCTATTACCGCGCCTTTCGCTATTACCGCGACTCCCTCGCTTCTCGACTCGGGCAGAGCCCCTCCGATTTTCGCGCCCTCGCCTATTACGGCGTTCTCGTCTATGATTGCGTAGTTGATTTGAGTGTTCCCGTTTATTATACTGTCCGCCATGATTATCGAATCTTTAATATAAGCCCCCTCGAAAACCTTAACCCCCGGGAATATTATGGAATGTTCGACCGTTCCGTAGATTTCGCAGCCTTCGGATATAATCGAGTTCTTCATAACTCCCGTCTTGCCTATGTAATGCGGAGGCTTCCCCGCCGTTCTCGAATAGATTTTCCAGTCGGTCAAATCAGTCTCCGCTCCGCCGTCGA
>WRMA01000089.1 GCA_009777355.1 Oscillospiraceae bacterium
TCCGAAACTATTTTTTTAATTTTCTCTGCATTTTCAAAACCGATTTCGTCCATTGATAAATACATTTTCAAACTCCCTCACAAAATATCAAGATTTTCAAAGTTAAATATATCTTCCAGAGATATTACAAGTTCAGGGAAAAACGCAGGAGAAAATTCTTTTATTATTTCATCTTCCGGGAATAATTTCGAAAAATAATTTTTTACTTTCTCCGGCATTTCCTCATCTTCCCAAGGCAATTTATATGACTTGTTTTTTTCATATATACTATTCTCAAGCTTAAATATAATTAGCCTTTGAGTATTCTGGTCTATTATCCAATATTCTTCTATACCCATCTCAGCATATTTTTTCATCTTTACAGTAAAATCCCTTCTCCATGTTGAATCAGATAATATTTCAACAACTATAAGCGGAACTTTCCTGTTTTTCTTTTCGTTATTATTCTGACAATATATTAATAAATCAGGCACAAGATAATTTTTAGCATTTATATATAAATCTCTCGCTAAAACAGCGATGCATTTCTTTTTGCCTTGTTTAAAATATTGATTAAATATGCTGAACAAATTCCCTTGTATTTGCACGTGTTCCTCGTTTGGAGTTGCCATCAAATATATCTTACCGTCGATTATTTCACTCCTGCGTTCATCACTAATAAAATTATCACTTGCATAATCCCGCATAAAATATCCCCTTTCGTAATAATTATTCTATGGAGTTGAGCATTTTATTAAAAGCATACGAACCTTTGTTAAATCCTTTGCGTTCATAAAATTCGTGCGCGGCGGTACGTTTGAACCCGCTGCACAAACCAATGCTGTAACAGCTTTTCTCTCTTGCATAATTCTCCATGATTTGAACCAGTTTCGTTCCAATCCCTTTATTCTGCTTTTCTGTTTTGACAGCTAACGCAATAATTTGCATATAATTGCCGTCAAATCCGACAGCGTATGTCTGCGCCGATGAAATAAACCCGACTACCTCATCTTCAAGCAATGCAACATAAGTTTTATAGCCGTCATTATTTTTTACCCTGTCATAATGAGGCGCGATATTTTCAGCAGTAACATTTTTATTTCCAAGTTCATTATTCCATAATGACAATAT
Source organism: Oscillospiraceae bacterium (assembly GCA_009777355.1). Lineage (GTDB taxonomy): Bacteria > Bacillota > Clostridia > Oscillospirales > WRJC01 > WRJC01. The sequence goes on from WRMA01000089.1 coordinate 1,111, forward strand.
AGCAGGATAACCTTTTTCTTCAATTTCACGGACAAATATTTCCATTGCGACCTCCTGTCCAAAATATAAATTTTCTGTATTTACCCGACTAATATTCATCAGCCGTACCCTCTATCTCGGTAAACATAACGCTGAACGGGATTATATCATATCCCTTCGATTTACTTGAATCTTTGACAAATAAAATCATCTCAAAATCAAGATTGCTCGTATTGTAAAAACTAATCGCCCTGTCTTTTCCCATGACGTATAGCGCGGTCGATAAAGCGTCGGATATCGCGCCGTTATTTTTTAAACGCTCTCTCTGTTCGGCAGTCTGAAAAGCCGACTGCGAGTTCATTACGACGACGACGCACAATAAATCGTTATCCGCGGGATAACCCGTCGAAGGGTCTATTATATGCGTATAATTTATATCGCCTATTTTAATAAACCGTTCGTATCCTCCCGAAACTGATATTATTTTATCGGACGCGCTTATAAATCCGCAGGGTCTTTCGCTGTCCGGATTTGCCGGGTCTTTGATTCCAACCGACCAAAGATTGCCGGCTATGTTTTTTCCCGACGCTAAAACAGAGCTGCCGCCGACCGATACGAGCGCGTTGGGTATTCCGGTATCCGCTAAATAATCGCTTATTTCATCGAGAGCGTAGCCTTTGCCGATTCCTCCGAGGTCAAATTTCGGAGGATTCATAACGGACGAAGACAAATGCGTCTCCCCGTCGTTTTCGGCTAAAAAAAATTCAGAGTCATGCAGTCTCTCAAGCGCGGGATAAAAATCGTCTTTTTCGGGAAGCTTGCGTTCGGAATCGCTTAAACTATGATTATTTATACCCCACAAATCTATTATTTCCCCGAGATTAGGGTCAAACGCGCCGTTTGTCAATTCTTTCATGAGCTTTGCGGTTTCGAGAAGTCCGGCCGTTTCTTTTGAAATCTGACAAATATCAAAAGCGCTGTAAGTTTCGTTTATCCGGTATATTTCGCTCGTTTCTATTGTCCGCGATATTCTGCCCTCCGTTTCTTCGCATATTTCCCGTATTTTAATATTCGCTTCTTTACCCAAACTTGCCTCTTTTGTTATAATCGTCGATTCTGCAAACGAATCCATAGTGAAAAAATATTCCGTCTGTACGGACATTCCCGAACATGAAGACAAGAAAATCAATAGCAAAATCAAAGCGAACGCCGCCGAAGCCCCCTTAAAAAAGGGGGCGGCAGACGCGGAGCGTTTTACGGGGGATTGCCTATATTCTCTTTGATAATACGTCGTTTTCATATTTTTCAACTCCGTCAAGCCATTTTTCCCTCACCGGGACGTTATTTATTTCGCAGTAATAATCCCATACTGAATTAAACGGATACGATTTTAATTCCTCGCCGAGAGCGAGTCTTTTCGTTAAATCTCCTTCGGCTTCGGCTTTTTTAAGCAGCTCATACGGCTCGAGATACGCGCGCAGCATCGCTTTCTGCGTGTTTCTGCAGCCGATAATCCACGCGGCGATTCTGTTAATCGACGCGTCGAAATAATCCAGCGCGACGTTCATTCTGTAATCGTAACCCCCGCGCGCGATTTCCTGACAGATTGCGAGAAGCTCGTCGTCCAGAGCGACGACGTGGTCGCTGTCCCATCTTACGGGTCTCGAAACGTGCAGAAGCATCTCTACTATAAACATCATAATCGTCGAGATTTTCCCCGAAATCGTTTCCAGCGGGTGAAAATGCCCCGCGTCAAGCGTCAATAATAAATTTTTGTTTCTCATAACATAGCATAGATAAAACTCGTGAGAACCGACGACGTAAGATTCGCTGCCGATTCCGAACAGTTTACTCTCGACCGCGTCCGCAGTCGCTCCCGGGTCAAGCATTTCGGCTATGGATTCGTCGAGCGAACGCATAAGCCTTTCTCTGGGACCGGCTTTATCGACCGTGAAATCTTTATAACCGTCTGGTATCCAGATATTATTTATCGACCTTACTCCCGTTTGCCTGCCGATATATTCAGAGATTTTGCGGCATCTTTTAGTATGTTCAACCCAGAACTGTCTTATGCCTTCGTCCGAACTCGAAAGAGTAAACCCGTCGGAAGCTTTAGGGTGCGAGAAATACGTCGGGTTAAAATCAATGCCTATTTTTTGTTCTTTCGCCCAGTTTACCCAGCCGTCGAAATGCTTCGGCTCGATTTCGTCGCGGTCGACTTTTTTTGACGAATCAGATTCCAGATACATTGCGTGAATATTCGCTTTTTTAAGCCCGGGGATAAATTCGAACGCTTTCGTCATATCTTTGCGTAATTCTTCGGGGGTTCTCGCTTTGCCGGGATAATTGCCGGTTGCGGCGAGCCCGCCGTCGAGCGAGGCTCCCGAACTTTCAAACCCTCCCACGTCGTCTCCCTGCCAGCAATGTACAGAGAGTACGAATTTGTTCATTGCGTCAAGCGCCTTTTCTGTGTCTACGCCGAGACCGGCGTAAATTTCTTTCGCGGTTTCATAAGATTTTTGAATTGACATAAATATCTTCTCCTTTAAAAATTTTATTATATATTTGTATATTATATTTGATTTCCGTTCTCCCAAAGTTCATATTCCGATATATCTATATCGCCGTTCCAAGCGACCGCATAACCTCCGCAGTCAACATGAACCTGATTAAATAAATTATTATATTTTAAATCTTCGTAAATATTAAATTTAGGAATTAACTGCTTAACGTCGTATTTTTTATTTACGCCGTTCTCAAATTCGACAAATAAAACCATATCTTCCAAAGGTTTCACAGACTTTACTTTTATTGATAAACCCATCAAATCAGCTCCTTAATCAAAATATTATTATTTTAACGGTTCAAGTTTTTTAAGTATTTTTGTATCCCACATTTCCATTAGTTCATTTTTATTGGGTTCGCCCCATTCTTTTATTAAACTTCGCGCTTTACTTGGTAAATCACCCTCTATCATTTCGAGAGTTCTAATATCTATTATGCCGTTATGTTCGCCGTATATTGCGTGAAAATGCGGAGGATTATGTTCGCGTGTTAAAAATATTTTCAAAACTATTCCGTAAAATCTTGTTATTTCAGGCAAGATTATCTTCTCCTTTAAAAATTTTATTATTTATTATATATTTATATATTATATATTTTTTAATTTTCACCCTATATCTTCTACCGGCGTAATATCCCGAGTATTATTTGCCGCAATCGTTCCTTTGTGGCGTATTTCGTGAAAACGGCACAAATCTTTATACATATTCGTCATGTTTCTGAAATTTACAATCAAAACGTCGTCCGGAAGCCAGTAAAAAGAACCCAGATAATAATTCTCCTCGACCTGTTCGTAATGCGCGAATATATGATTCGTACCCAGATGAATAGTTACAATCTCCGGGATTGATTTACCGTCCGCGTTTATATACGAACCGAAAAACGCTATATAATCTCCGCTTCCGCTTATTTTTAAATTCCAGACAGACAGATATTTCCCCGCCGAAACGACGGAAGCCTCTTTTGAATATATATCGAATATATAAATCTTCGTCTCTCTTACCGAAGAAATACCCTCGGAATCTTCCCCTCCGCCGCTTCTGATTTCAGCGTAAATATAACGCTCCCCAAGCATTTCATAAGATTTATATTCTTCGGCGATTCTTAAAAATATGTCCTCTCTACCCTGAATTATAGAATAACGGCGGATATCAGAATGGATTTTCTGACCCGTGGACGGCGATATATCGGAATCCCTGAACAAAAAATTCCCCGAAACCGAAACTGAAGCCGAATCGTTCGTTCCGTCCGGGTCTGTTTCCCAGCAAAGAAACTCTTTCCCCTCAAAATCCATGATTTTCGCTTCTGTTCCGGCTTGAATATCATAGTAATATAAATCGAGGGAATTTGAATAACCCTCCGTTATATTTTCTATATCCGCAGTTATATAATTTCTGTTCGAAACGTATAAAATATACTTGCCGTCGGGGGATACGCTTATTATTTTAGCGTAAATTAATTTTTCGTCGGACCCCGGAACAAGATAATCGCCTATATTATCGTCGTCGAAAAGCTTCGCCGCCGACCCGTCGGGCAAACTCACGAGAAAGGCGTTGTCGTCGTTTACAGAGGCTATAAACGAATCCGTATTACCCGCCAGAGGGTAAATATCGCACGGCGCGTACTGTATGGGAATCTCCGTAAACACAAGCCCGCCGTCGTAAACGGCATAGCCGACCGCCGTTTTGTAATCATAGATTTCACCCGCGGCGTAATCTCTCACGGGCATCGTAAAATATAAATTATTATACTCCAAAGCTTTGGTTTTTCTGGACGAACTGTCGTAAGACAGAAGCTCCGACGGCTCAAATTCGAGCTGCGACGGGTATTTTATTAATATATTATTATCCCCGACGTAATAATAAGCCGCCTTCAGTTCGCTGAAATATCTCCCCGAGCAGCCGTACAGCAGCCCCGTAAAAATAAAGCAGAGCGCGAGAAGTATCAAAAAAAATCGTTTTTTCATAAAAATATTATCCTTTCGTCTAAATTTTATAACAAATATAATATATAATAGAATTAATAACTATTAATTCTTAATTCTTAATTAACGGGGGAAACTCATGCCGTCACGAAACAAAAAACTGAAAACAAAAATAATATACGCGATTTTATCGTCCTTAGCAGTTCTTGCGTTCTCTCTGATTCCGGCGGCCGTCTTTTCTTCATGCGGGATTTCGTCCGGGCAAAGCCAATGGTCGTCCGATTATGTGAGAAGCCGGGGAAGTCAAGACCCGGACGCTCCCGGTAATCCCCGGGAACCGAACGCCGGAAATAAAAACGTAGACGAACCCGGAGAGAACGGCGGCGCGGACGGTTCGGGCGGAGAAAATCCGGATTTTACTTCCCCTGATTTTCCCGTATATGAAATAAACCCCCGATTTAACGATTATCTGAATATAAATCCCGATATAGTCGGAAATATAATAATCCCCGGAACGCATATAGATTTTCCCGTCGTCTACAACGGCGATAACGATTATTATCTCAAACGCGGCATATACGGGGAAGAAACAAAATACGGCGCAATCTTCATGGACATGACTAACCACGGAGCGGTTCTCGCAAGAAATACCGTAATACACGGACATAATTTCAACGAACCGGACAAGGGAATATTCGACTACGGTATGTTCGCGGATATTGAAAAATATAAAAGCGAAGAGTTTTTCGGCGCGAACAAAACGATAATATTCAATAATTTATATTCAGACATGGAATGGGAAGTTTTTTCCGTTTACGTAACCAGCGAAGACGATTATTATATTATGACGAATTTTGATTCTGAAAACGATTATGTCGATTTTGCGGAGCTGATAAAATCAAAATCCATGTTTGATTCGGACTATGAGCCGCGGGCCGGAGATTACATGATTACCCTTCACACGTGCAGCTACGAGTTCAGGCACGCCCATACGCTCGTTCACGCGAGGCTGGTCAAAAAGACGGATAATATATCGGAGAGATAAATATTAATCACCCGACGGGAAGCAGGTCTGAATTGATTACGACGCTTCTGTTATAATCGGTCGAGGTCACGCATATAAAGGATTTCCCCGGATTAAGATATAAATCGGAATCGTCGCGGTTATATAGATACAGCGAACTCTCCCGGGTTTCTTTCGCCCATCTTATTACTTTGTATTTTCCTCCGTTTATGTAGAACCCGTAACCCGCGCCGGTTAAATCGCACGCCAGATGCCCCTCCCTTATGGCTATGTCGTTTCCTCTGTACGGCGTATATTCGGCAAAGAGAACGATCACGTTCTCGAATTTGAGCTGCTCCCCGGTCTCTCCGTCCGTATGAGCCGCTCCGAACTGTTTTCTGTAATATAACTTATCTTCGGGGTTATATAAAAACTCAGGCCTGAACCCGTTTGAATACGGCGCGCTTACGTAATTCGCGGTATTGTTTACGCCCCCTATATCGATAAACGACTCGTTGAACTTGAACGACGGCTCGAAATCTCTTTCAAGAGAAGTCCTGTAACCGGCCTGGCGTATACCCGCGAGTATGCCCTCTCCCGAAGTCATCATAGTGTGTTCGAGCGACATAGTCCTGCGCCTTTCCGAATCTCTGTAAAAAGTGTCGGGGAAATGCATATTCACCCCGTCGATATGGTCTATCGGACGGTCCCTGAACTGCACGTAATCCTGGGGATTACCCCCGGCGTGAACGTATATCGCGTCGTGCGAACGGGACAAATCTATAAAATACTCCCTCGACGACCTGACCGAGCCGAACACGGGAACGTTCGCGTAATTCGACGCAATCAGCATAAGTCTCGTTATTCCCCCCTCGACGGTACACTCGTAGATTATGTCCGCCCTGGATACCCCGACCGTCGGCATGGCGGCCCTGATGTTATTTATAATGACGGACACCGGGCGTCTTCTCTGGTGAGCCCTCGAGACCCGCTGACCCGTAAGATAACTGTAATATATCTGCGGCTGCTGGAGCTGCTGGGGTTGATTCCGGTTTTCTTCCGGCTCGCTCTCCGGGTTTGATTCCTCCGGTTCGGATTCTTCTTCTTCGTCTCCTTCCGTTTCGTCTTCGTCGATAATAAAGAAATCGTCGTAAAAATCATCGCCGATAAC
>WRMA01000090.1 GCA_009777355.1 Oscillospiraceae bacterium
TTTACATTTGTCAACACAAGCAGAATAATATTTTCGTTAGGTACAGCTCTGCTCAAATCAGGATTAAAAATATCGCTTTCGCCGTCTCCGATATTGCCGCGCCGTTTGCGTACTGAGTCGCTGTTACGCGCAAACGCTCCATAATTAGGCGCAGCCATTCCCATAGCCTGCACGAGCCGGTCGCCCACGTCAGAATTGCCTCCGGAATTATCCCGTACATCTATTATAAATTTTTTTACGCCGCCCTGTACTGCATTTTTAATTTTTTCTGCCGTTTCATCAACGGACGGGTCTGGCTGAAATGTCCTTAAATCAATATAAAATACGTCGTTTATCATCTCATGTCTAATAATATACTTTGGTTTTGAACCCAACCATATTGTAAATCCGTCAGATTGAATAAGTTTATAAGTTTTTGTTTGACCGTCTGACATTTTAATCTCTATATCGGAATCAGTATAATTACAGCCCGCTAATTTTAACATATCTTCCTGCCGACAAAATAAAGCGTAATTATGCTGACGCGCCGATTCATTTTCCGCCGTATTATAAATATCAACCTGTTCTGTTATTTTATCTACAGTTACTCCGCCGATATTTATAATTTCAATATCAGATAGCTTATTAGCTTCGTCCAATAAATATAATTTGCCATCATTCGCAACCCAAGCAATATCAATATATAATGAATTTTTGTTGAGCGCCAAGCCTACGCTAATGTGACCGTCACCCAGTACCGCAAGAAATTTTCGCATGGCAAGCCGAAACTCTGCGCGTGTAATCGCTCTGCTTGTATACTCGATATATTCTGCCTTGGCTTTTTCATAGCTCGCAGGCGCTTCATCAAGTAAAAATATAGGATGAACCGCTTCAAGCTCGTTTATGACAAGTCGCGCATCGGCTGAATAATCAATTTGTTGTTCATTTATATTATTTTTCACAATTTTTATCTCCTATTCCTAATATAAACACTCTGTTACCCACACCGCCATCATAACCGACGCAGATAATAAAAACTAAACAAAGTATAACACCAATTAACAAACCGCGCATATATAAACCGTAAAATTTCTCACAAATTCGGCGAGAACATTCTGCCGCCGAGATTTATCTACGGAAAAATTCGGCAACTGCATATAATACCGCGAATATTAACGAAAGCAGAGCGTAACGAGGTGTCAGAAGTTGATGATATTATAATATTCACTTTCACTTATTCTCCTAAAAAATTCCCGCAATAACTTCTATTTCAACCAATGCGCCTTTCGGCAACGCCGATACCTCAACGCATGAGCGGGCCGGTTTTCCGATGAAATATTTCGAGTATATATTATTAAACTCTCCGAAACGGGAAATATCCCGCAAAAAGCAAGTCGTTTTTATGACTTTTGAAAAATCGCTTCCGCTCTCTTTTAATACTTCAGATATATTGCGGATTATCCGTTCCGTTTGTTCGGTAACGGAATTACCCGTTATTTCGCCTGTCGCTGGGTCTATCGGAATCTGCCCCGACAAATACAGAGTATTGTTATATATAACGGCTTGCGAATACGGCCCGATTGCCGCCGGGGCTTTCGGCGTATTAATTATTTTGAGCATCATTAAATCCTTTCGTTTATATATTATACATGATAAATTATCGTCAAAACATACCCTCTATGGGCGTAATAAAAACGCCCTCGGCGAGACTCACTTTTTTCACGAACTCCCGAACGTTGGGTATCATAACCTCTTTGGTTTTCTCTATATTTTTTTTATTTTTTTCTTTGATATCAGTCCTGACTACGTAAATATCTCCCGCGCCGCCGTTAAAAATATCCGATAGAACCCCGTATTTTTCGCCCGTGTCAAAATCAAACACCGGAAGATTTATTAAATCTTCGACGAAATATACCCCGTCCTCAAGATTTGCGTCCCGTTTTTTTATATATAATATTCTATTCTTGAATTTAAACGCGCTCTCTTCGTCTTTTATTTCTTTAAACGACGCTATGAGCAGATTATTAGCCGCGCGGATTTTTTCGACGGTAATAAAACTCCCGCCCGTCTTATCAAGATAAAAAGTCTCGAAACGCAGCAAAAACCCGGGAGTATCGCACCAGCTTTGGATTTTCACTTCTCCGTGAAAAGAATGGGCCGACGTTATTTTTCCGGCTTCTATATATTCGTCCATAATTTTTTCAAATAATCTCGACCGAGACTTTTTTGTGCTCCCTGTTCGCGCAGGCTTTGACGACGGTTCTTATAGCCCTCGCGATTTTGCCTCTCCTGCCGATTACTTTGCCCATATTTTCTTTGGCGACGGAGAGTTCTAATATTATCATTCCGTCTTTTTCTTTTTCAACTATGTTTATTTCAGCCTTTTCGCCGATTATCGCGGCGACTATATCCCGCAGAATTTCCCGCATCGTTTCTTCTCCCCTTTCGTTTCGTCAGGGGAAAACTTTTCAGGAAAGTTTTCCCCTGTAACCCCTTTCAAACCTTTTTAATAAGCTTAATCTCTGTTGCGTATCGTTTTTCTTTTGCTTACTTTTCTTTTTTCGCAAAAAGAAAAGTAAGTTACAGAACGCCGCTTTTTTTGAGCAGACTTTTAACGGTTTCGGTCGCCTGAGCGCCGTTCGCGAGCCATTTTTTGGCTTTCTCGCCGTCGACGTTTATATCGGCCGGTTCAGTCAATGGATTATAATAGCCTATTTCTTCGATAAACCTGCCGTCTCTGGGGAATCTCGAATCCGCCACGACTATCCTGTAGAACGGAGCTTTTTTCGCGCCGATTCTCCTGAGTCTTATTTTAACAGCCATTTTGTTTTTTGCACCTCCTCAAATTATAGAATATATATATAATAAATTTTTATTTATTAGCCTGATTTAAAACGGCAATCCCATTTTGCCGAACTTCTTCTTTTTTCCACCGCCCATAAACTGTTTCATGAGTTTATTCGTCTGTCCGAACTGCTTCAGCAGCTTGTTGACTTCCTCGACGCTTGTTCCGCTGCCCGCGGCTATCCTCTTTTTGCGCGAGGAATTTATTATATCGGGCTTGTTTTTCTCCTGTTTCGTCATCGATTTTATTATAGCCTCGGTTCTCGCGATTTGGTTCTCGTCGATTTTCGCGTCTTTAAGCGCTCCGGCGTTGACTCCGGGAAGCATACTCAAAATCTGTTCCATCGAGCCCATTTTCTTCATCGCCTGAAACTGTTCGAGATAATCCTCGAGAGTAAACGACTGTTCTCTCAATTTCTTCTCGAGTTCTTCGGCTTTCTTCTCGTCGAACGCCTGCTGGGCCTTATCGAATAAAGTCAGCATATCGCCCATGCCCAGTATTCTCGACGCCATTCTGTCGGGGTGGAACGCTTCGAGGGAATCGGGCGAATCTACTTTTTCTCCCATCCCGACGTATTTTATCGGCTTCCCCGTCGCGTATCGGACGGACAGGGCCGCGCCGCCTCTCGTGTCTCCGTCGAGCTTCGTCAGGACGACGCCGGTTATATCGAGCATATTATTGAAAGTCTCGGCGACTCCGACGGATTCCTGCCCTATCATCGCGTCTATGACCAGTAATATCTCATGGGGATTCACGGCCTTTTTTATATTCTTTAATTCGTCCATCAAAACTTCGTCGATTTGCATACGGCCCGCCGTGTCGATAAAAACTATGTCGTTCCCGTTATTTTTCGCGTGTCTCACTCCGGCTTCGGCGATTTTCACGGGGTCTTTTTCGTCCGCCATACTGAAAACCGGCGTTCCGGTTTTTTCCCCGGCGATTTCAAGCTGTTTAACCGCCGCGGGTCTGTAGACGTCGCACGCGACGAGCAGCGGCTTCTTGTTTTCCTTTTTCAGGGCGAGCGCGATTTTACCGGTATGTGTGGTCTTGCCCGCGCCGTTTAGGCCGACCATCATGATTACCGTCGGCGGGCTCGGGGAAATATTTATCTTCTCCTGTTTTCCGCCCATAATCGCGGTCATTTCGTCGTTTACTATCTTGACGACCTGCACTCCCGGCTGGATACTCTCCAGAACCTCGGCTCCGACCGCCCTTTCTGTCACTCTGCCTATAAATTCCTTTACTACTTTAAAATTAACGTCCGCTTCGAGAAGCGCGAGTTTTATTTCGCGCATACCCTCTTTGACGTCGGCGGGGGTCAGTTTGCCCTTGCTCCGGAACTTTTTAAACGCCGACTCCATTTTTGACATTAAGCCTTCGAACATAGATTTATTACCCCTCCTCTTTCGATGTGACGCTCGCGATTCTGTCGACGATTACGCTCATGTTTTCTTCGATTATTTTCACGAAGTTCAAATTGGATTTAGAATATCTTATAGTTTGCGCGCATTCGCTTATTTCTTCGAACGCCTTTCTGTGCTCCTCGAATTTCCCGGCGAATCCGAGCTTGTCCTCCATATCGAGAAGGGTGTCCTCCCCGCGTTTTATATTATCCCTTACCCCCTGGCGGGTAATGCCGAAGTGTTCTGAAATTTCGGCGAGCGACAAATCTTCGTTATAATATAAATCGATTGCGTCCCTTTGTTTGTCCGTTAATATATTGCCGTAGAAATCGAGCAAATAACTTATTTTATAATTTTTTTCAAACATAAACCTTTTAAACCCGCTAAAAATAAATATAAAATCAACGATTTAACAATCGTGTAAAAGCGTAACGCTTTACACTTTCTGTATTATACTATATTTTTTATCAAAAGTCAATAGTTTTTTTAATAATATTGTCGTCTTTTAATAAATAATTATTGACTTTTGCTCAATTTCATATATAATATATTTATATTAATTATAATTAGTGAGGGTTATTTTTTATGTTATTTGAACAAAACGGCGTATTATTGATGATTGGGGATTCGATTACGGACTGCGGGCGCGAGCGTCCGGTCGGAAGAAGGGAGAACGACGGGCTCGGTTCGGGCTACGTCAACTTCGTAAACGCTTTATTAACCGCGAAGTTCCCCGAAAGTAAAATCAAAATCTTAAACACCGCGGTGAGCGGAGACACGACGCGCCATCTTAAAGCGAGATGGCAGACCGACGTTATCGATTTATCCCCGGATTATCTGTCGATTAAAATAGGCGTGAACGACGTATGGCGTAAATTCGACAGTCCGCGCGACCCGTCCCTTGCCGTCGGCATAGCGGAATACGAGGCGAACTACAGGGAATTAATCGCGCTTACAAAAGAAAAAACGAAAGTTAAAAAAATAATTTTGATAACCCCGTTTTTAGCCGAAACGGACAGAACCGAACCGATGATGGCGGAAATTCTGCGATATACAGAAGTCGTGAAAAAAATCGCCTGTGAAAACAATCTGCTTCTCGTCGATTTGCAGCCCGAATTTGACAGATATATGTTAGAATTCGGCATCGAACCAAAAGAACTTGCGGGAGACCGGGTTCATCCGTCGCAGACGGGCGGCATGATTATAGCGGGGGCGTTTTTGAAAGTGTGCGGCGTCGATATTTTATAGAGTAGGGGCGCGCATTGCGCGTCCGCAAAATCAACGTAATTTTAAGGAGAGTAAAAAAATGCTGACAGATATAGAAATCGCGAGAAACGCAAAAATAAAACCCATAACGGAAATCGCCCTCTCCCTCTCTCTCGACCCCGAAAACGATATAGACAGATACGGAAAATATAAAGCCAAAATCAACGATTACTGTTACGAAAATATTTCAAAAAATCAGGACGGAAAATTAATTTTAGTGACCGCGATGAACCCGACTAAATTCGGCGAGGGTAAAACCACTATGTCGATAGGGCTCGGGCAGGCTCTCGCAAAACTCGGGCATAAGACGGTTATTGCGTTGAGAGAACCGTCGCTCGGTCCGGTCTTCGGCATAAAAGGCGGCGCGGCGGGCGGAGGATATTCCCAGGTAATCCCAATGGAAGATATAAACCTGCATTTCACCGGGGATTTTCACGCGGTAACTTCGGCGAATAATTTACTGTGCGCGTTAATCGACAATCACATACATCATGAAAATCCGCTCGGGATAGACCCCGGAAAAATCACTTTTTCGCGCTGCATGGACATGAATGACAGAGCCCTGCGCGAAATAACGGTCGGGTTGGGCAAACGAATCAACGGGATTCCCCGACAGGACGGTTTCAGAATCACGGCGGCAAGCGAAATAATGGCGGTGTTTTGTTTAGCCGAGACTCTTGCCGAATTAAAAGAGATGCTCGGGAATATAACGGTAGGGTATAATTTTGATAATAAGCCGGTATACGCGAGGGATTTAAAAGCGGACGGCGCGATGTGCGCGCTATTAAAAGACGCCTTTTCGCCCAATCTCGCCCAGACTCTCGAGGGCGTTCCCGTGATAATACACGGCGGACCGTTCGCGAATATCGCGCACGGCTGCAATTCGATAAGGGCGACGAAAGCCGCGCTTAAACTCGCGGATTACACGGTTACCGAAGCGGGCTTCGGAGCGGATTTGGGAGCGGAGAAATTTTTTGACATAAAGTGCAGAAAAGCGGGATTAGAACCGGACGCCGCCGTTCTCGTCGCGACCGTGAGAGCGGTTAGGCATAACGGCGAAGGCAGTATAGAAGACGGTTTCAGAAACGTTCTCGCGCACTGTGAAAATTTAAAAAAGTTTAACATAGATTCCGTTCTTGTCATAAACAGATTTCCCGACGATACAAAAGAAGAGCTTGAACAAATATCGGAGTTATGCCGTACTAACAATATTTTGTTCTCACTATCTACGGCTTATTCGGACGGAGGCGAAGGTTCTCTTGATTTAGCCGGAAAAATCGTCGAAATCTGCCAAAAACAAACAGAGAAAAAATTAAAATTCGCATACGAAATTAAAGACGCGGTAAAAGAAAAAATAGAGAAAACAGTGCGAAATATATACGGCGCGAACGGGGTGATATATTCGCAAAAAGCCGAAGAGGTTCTTGAACAGATTAAAATTCTGGGATATGAAAATCTTCCGGTATGCATGGCAAAAACGCAGTATTCTCTCTCTGACGACCCGAAGCTTTTGAACCGTCCGGTTGATTTTGATATAAACATAAAAGATATAGTAATACAGACGGGCGCGGGATTTATAGTAGTTTTAACGGGAGACGTTATGATAATGCCGGGACTTCCTAAAATCCCGAGCGCGGAATTTATCGACGTCGATGAAAACGGGAATATATTAAATTTGTTTTAGAGGGGAAACTTATATAATTTATATCAGTCGGGAGATGATAGAATTTGAGATTTGAATGGGACGAAGAAAAAAATCAAATAAATATTGATAAGCACAAAGTTTCTTTTGAAGAAGCGTCAACAGTATTTGACGACATTAACGCTGTTTATGATTACGATAAATCACACTCGGCGCATGAGGATAGATTTATAATAATTGGTATTTCGGAAGGGCTTGAAAACAAATTAACCGTATGCCATTGTTATCGCGGTGAAAACGATGAAATTATTCGGATAATATCGGCAAGACGGGCAACTAAAGGTGAAATTAAATTATATGAGGAGAGGATAATATGAAAGCTGAATATACTGCCGAAGATTTGAAAGGAGCTATAAAGAATCCGTTCTATGCAAAATTAAACAGAGAAGTTATTATATCTATCCGGCATGAAGATTATGCAATATATGAAGAAATAG
>WRMA01000091.1 GCA_009777355.1 Oscillospiraceae bacterium
GGTGTTTTCGTCTCCCCGTATGCGGCGTCAGATTTCAAAAACACCCGTCAGCCGCTTACGCGACTGCCACCCTCTTTAAAAAAGAGGGCTTGGGGCGAAAATATTAAGTAAATCTAAATTAAAATAAAATAAATTAAAATAAAATTTTTGGAGGAATAAAAAGTTATGTCAAATTTGAAAATCACGCAGAATATCCCGAAAGTAAAACTCGGCATAGTCGCGGTAAGCCGCGACTGTTTCCCGTCGACGTTAAGCGAAAAACGCAGGGAAGCCGTCGTTAAATGCCTGAAAGAAAAAAACGCAGAGATTTTTATTTTTAACAGCAAAATAATCGTCGAAAACGAAGCTGACGCAATGAAAGCCCTCGCGGATATTAAAGCGAACGGAGTAAACGCCCTCGTAATATTTTTGGGCAATTTCGGTCCGGAAAGTCCGGAAACTATGCTCGCGCAGAAATTCGACGGTCCTGTTATGTTTGCCGCCGCGGCTGAAGAAACGAAAGACGATTTATTCAACGGCAGGGGAGACGCCTACTGCGGTATGCTAAGCATGAGCTATAACATGGCTTTGAGAAATATCAGGGCGTATATTCCGGAATATCCCGTCGGAACCGCCTGCGAAGTTTCGGAAATGATTATGGACTTTGAGATTATCGCAAGGGCGTATCTGGGAATCAAAAATTTAAAAATCATGACGTTCGGACCCAGACCTCAGGATTTCTTCGCGTGCAACTCGCCGATTGCCCCGCTGTATAATCTCGGGGTTGAGGTTCAGGAAAACAGCGAGCTCGACTTATACGAGTCTTATATTAAACACGAAAACGACAAGAGAATCCCCGAGGTAGTAAAAGAAATCGAAGAGGACTTAAAAGACAGCAAATGCAATTTCCCGAAAGTAATCGAAAATCTTGCGAGATATGAACTGACTTTGAGAGACTGGTACGAAAATAATCTCGGAGCGTCGAGCTTTGCGGCGTTCGCGAATAAATGCTGGCCCGCGTTCCAGACGATGTTTCACTTCGTTCCGTGCTATGTAAATTCGAGATTCGCGTCGAAAGGCATACCCATAGCGTGCGAGACTGATATTTACGGCGCGCTCACGGAATATATATTGACCTGCGTAACGGAAGAACCCGTGACGCTTCTTGATATAAACAACACAGTTCCGAAAGATTTATACGACGCGAATCAAAAAATAGTAAAAGATTATACTTACAACGATTTGTTTATGGGATTTCACTGCGGCAACACCCCGGTATGCAGACTCAAAAACAGCTCTCTCGCGCATCAGTTAATCATGAAACGCCTTCTCGAACCGGACGGAGACCCGTATATGTCGAGGGGAACTCTCGAAGGCGACATAGCCGCCTCCGATATAACTTTCTTCAGGCTGCAAAGCTCAAAGGACGGCGAGCTGCGTTCATATATCGCAGAGGGCGAAACTCTCGATATTCCCTCCGGGTCGTTCGGCGGAATCGGCGTAGTCGCAATAAAAGAAATGGCGAGATTCTACAGGCACGTTTTAATCCAGAAACAGTTCCCCCATCACGGCGGCGTAGGATTTAAGAAATGCGGCAGATATCTGTTCGAGCTTCTCAAACTTCTGGGAATAGAAGACATAAATTATAATCAGCCGAAATGCGTATTATATAAAACCGAAAATCCGTTTGCTTAAATATTAAATAATTAACCGAATAACTGTCAAGAATATATTGCGGGGTTCGGTATCGATTATCTTATTGTCTCAATAATTTGATTATTTTTCCGCGCCCCGTAAAATTTAATTTTAGGAGAAGAAAACAGCATGAACACAAAAAACGGCAGCTTTAAAATAATAATTATAATAATAGTATCGGCGGTTATTTTAGCCGGAGTAGGTTTTGTTATTTATAAGGCCGCAAACAGATTCGCAAACGACGTCTCGGACAACGGCGGCGAAGGGGTCGCGACGGCGCCGAACGTGACCTTGTTCAGATTCTATATGGGCAGAACGGTAGAGGATTCGGAAATTACCGAAATAAGAGAACTTCTCGGCGATATAGTTTTGGATATAATCAAAAACGAGGATTTTTTCCCGCCGCACAATAATTACGACGAAAACGGCGAAGAAATCGACATGGGCGACGGCGTAACGATTATATTCAGAGTTTTGGACGACGGCGAAAAAACGGACATTTTCGCTTGGCTCGCCAAAAAATACGGAATAACGCCCGACCATCTGCCTCAGGGGCTGGGCAGGGATATATACAGGCAGGACTTCGCGGAATAATATATAAATTTATAATAATCTGCGTATTTTTCCCAAAGCCAAAAGTATAAACGGGAAAACATACCCGAGTATTAACGACGAATAAGATAAAATATCCGCGTAAAAATATTCGGCTTCGATATTGTTTTCCCCGATTAAATACGCGGGTATAAAAATAATAAAGGCGAGCGGGAACAAAAATATTTTCGTCCCGTTTTCTCCCGCGTTAAAAACCGCCTTAAATATCTTCGATATTATAAACGTCAGAAATCCCAGCGTTATAAAATCGGTAAACGTCCATAATATTATAAAAAAAGTCTCGAAGCTCTGAATGAGTCCGGTTGATTTTATGCTTTTGAATATATAAAAATACGGCATGGGTATATTGGACGCGGTCTCGGCGTTGAAAACCCCCGTTACGGCGATAAGACCCAGAAAACTAACGAGAGCCGTAATAAGCGCAAATTTAACGGCGGCGCTCCGGAAGCTTATATTATTCGTATAATTTACGTCGTCTCCGAGAAAAAACGAGAACGTAATCAGAGACCATAAGCTTATCAGCGGAAAAGACGAATTTAAGATATCTTCTGCGTTATGATAAGTCACCGGATAAAGATTTTTCGGCGATATATGGAAAAACGCCGTAAAAAATCCCGCAGCTAAAACAATAATAACGAGCAGAAAGGAAAATTCGGAAAATCTCGCGAAGGCTTCTATATTCCTCCGCGCGGCGTACAGCGCGAAAAGCATTAATATTATCATGAAAAACAACGGAGAAACGTTAGGGAAAATTGACGAGACGAATTTTTCCCCGAAGTTTCTCAGAAAAAACGCCGCGAGAAACAAAACGTGAAGCAGAAATACAAGCAGAATAGCTTTACCCAATATTTTGCCGAAAACGGCTTCTATAATCTGCGTCAGGGATTTACCCCTGTTTTTTTCGGTTATTTTATGCAGTATAAATATAAGGAGCAGAACGGGAACGACCGCGAAAACGGGCGAAAGCCAGCTTGCCTTCGAGAGAAATTTCCCCGGCTGCGGAGTCGTGATTCTCAGCATCCCCGAAAGAGACGCGAAGAAAAACAGTATCATAAGCTGACGCATACTTATTTTTTTCATTAACCTGTTATTTTTATTATTTATTCTGTCAGTCATGATTTATATAACCCCTGTTTTTTATATTTAAATTATAATATCTCGTCGTTTTTACGCTGATTTTTATTTCATAGTCTATATTTTTAAAAAGATTATGCCATTCGTCCTTGATATTATGCCATTTGTACGGATGCCTGATACTTAAACTCTCCCCGATTCCAAGAAAATCCGCGTCCGTTTCTCTTGACGTTTCTATAAGCCGTTCGATTTCCGATTTTATTTTGCCGCTTTGCAGAGCGTTTAATTTATTCAAATTAAACGCTTCTTTTGAATTTGACGCGGTTTCGTCAAATTCAGTCTCTATGCTTACGTCGAATATGACTTTTTCGGGTTTGTTTTGGGCGTCGAACTCAAAAGATGTTTTAGTTATTGAATTTTTCACGGCAAAAACGAATAAATCTCCGTTTTCTCCGTTTACTTCTATATCCGTCGCGTTTAATTTACCCGTAAGAATCAAATATGACCTGACGAGAGAAGCGGGAAGATAATCCTTTAATTTTCCGTCTTTTATTATTCCCAGACCGTAAAAGTCAAAAGTATAACTTTTTTCATCGCCGTTATCGTCCGTTTTGCTTGTTTCGACAGGACTTTCTTTGATTGCAAGGGCCGGAATGAGCCCCGTCCTGTCTTTTGAATAAAAGATTTGCATTAGATTTTTAAGATTTTTCTTGGTGAGAGAACTAATCCTGCTCCCGTCGTTCACAAGACCGTGAAGCTTCGCGTCCGCGTCGATTTCTGAAGTCGAAGCTTTTCTTATAAAATCCTCGCTCGTCATACCTTTGGTTATAAACGTCTTGACGCTTAGTCTTATACTCCGGCGTTTTGAATAATAATCAGTAAAATAATCCAGATTTTCTTTTGCCGTTTCCTCTCCTATCAAAATATATTCAAGATGAGAATCGTTGACGCTTTTGTTTGTGAGATTATGCAGTTTATCGAAAGCGCCGCTTAAAGTATTTGATTTTACGTTGAATATATTTTTACCGGAGTTCTGTCCGCTTTTGTCATTGCCGCCGCCACCCTCGCCGACTCCGCCGTTGTCCGACCTGCTTATATAGCTTATGCTGAAATTTTCGCCGCCGCCGTTTAAATCGATATCTATCCCGCTCGTCGTGATAAAGTCAAATGTTTTAAGCTCCTCGGGTCTCGGGATTCTTTCTTTATTGATATAAGCCAGAGAAAACAGAAACGCCGTAAATATTATAAATTTTATTGTTCTTATATAAAACACTCCCCGTATTTTATTATTTATTATTATTTATTTTTTTGACGAACCGTGAGGCTTTCTTATAAAAGTGTCGCTGAAAAGGGATTTGCCTTCGTTTGAAACGAACGGCGCGAAATAGGCGACCCCGAAAGATTCTATAGTGCACAGATAATATATAAATCCGACGGCCGCGAACGCTACGCCGGAAAGTCCGCCGAATACGGCCCCCGCGATAAATATATAACGGCATATTCTTATAGAGTTGAAAAACTCCTGATTCGGTATCATAAACCCCGCTATTCCCGTGACCGCCGCGGCAATCACGACGAGAGGCGAAATAAGCTTCGCCGAAACAGCCGCGTCGCCTATTATAAGTCCGCCGATAATCGGCACGGCCTGACCTATAGTCCTGGGCATTCTTATCCCCGCTTCCATTAATATCTCAAAGGCGAGCATTAAAAATATCACTTCCTGAATAGAAGACAGGGAAACGTCCTGATTATTGTTTATAACCGATAGAGTAAGCAAATCGTTCAGCATACCCGGGTGATAACAGACTACAGATATATATAACGCCGGCAGAGTTAAAGCGATAACGGCGCAGAAATATCTCAATATCCTGACAAACGACGCTACCGCGTAATTATTAGAATAATCGTCCGGAGCCTGAAAATACATATTCAGAACCGCCGGAACTATAATCGCGGTCGGAAACCCGTCGACTATTACGCCTATTTTCCCTTCCATTATATTGGAACAGAACTTGTCGGGACGTTCGGTTATGACGGCTCTCGGGAAAACCGAGTTTTTCCTGCCGAGGAGACGCTCCTCGAAATCCCCTATGCTTGAAATATTCTCGCAGTCCATGCTCTCTATTTTCTCTCTTATGCCTCCGACGAGATTTTCGTCGGTTATACTTCCCATATAAACTATGGACGCTGAAACCGGACTGGTTCTTCCCGCAGATATGTTGTCTATTTTCAAATCGACGCTTCGAATACACCGCCTTATAAGAGCCGTGTTTGTTCTTATAACTTCGATAAAAGCGTTTTTCGGACCTTTTATAACCGCTTCGTTCGACGGTTCGGACAGAGAGCGCGCCTGAAAACCTTTCAGCTCAAACATCGCGGCTTTTTTCTCATAATCTGATATAATCGCGACCGAACCCGTCAGTATATCGTTTAGAACCTCTTTTATATTATCTCTTATATCAAAATTTATGTGGTAAACTTCGCTGTCCGCTATAATCCTCATAAATTCAGACTCGCTTTTCGACTCTTTTATTTTTTCGCTCAATCTCAAAGGCTTCAGAACGGTAATGTCGAACAAATCTACGTTAACGAGACCGTCGATAAAAACCACGGGCATAAATAAATTATCGCCGGCCAATATCTTTTTATATACGACGTCCGCGCTGTCGCCGAGATATTTTTTTATATTATCAAAACTAACTTCGTCGGATTCGTTTATCTGATTGTCAAATCCGCGCGTGATTTTACCGTAACGCCACAAATCAAACATAAAAAAACTTCCTGCCTTTTCTTTTTTTTCTTATATTTATATTATTTGTAAATTATATGTTTTTTATTCCGGAAATTAATTATAATTGACGAGCGTACAGATTCAAATCCCAGCACGGAATATATCTATGCTTGCGCATATAAAATTTATAGCCCGGATTTATGTCGTTTATCAAGAGCATTAATTTAAAAATATCTTCGTTACGGTGATATAGCGAGACTATCAATCCCGGCGAATATTTTTCTATAATATTTCTTGAGCCTTTCAACGCTTCAAATTCAGAACCCTCAACGTCGTATTTTATAAGCAAAGACCTATTTTCTTCGTCTGTTATATTTATTATATTGTCCAAAGCGTTTACTTTAATCTCCGTTTTATTTTTTAAATCTATATTATTAAGGCTCGCGTTTCTGCCCGATTTCGCGTTAAAATATAATATTTTTTCTTCGCTCCAAACCCCCGCGTTATATAACTCCAATTCACAGTCCAATTTCCCCGGAATATTTTTTACGAGCTTCTCAAAATTTTTTTTATCCGGTTCAAACGCCGCGATTTTAGTTATATTTATTTTTTTAGTATCGAGATAATCTTTCAGCTCAAAAATAGTGTCGCCGTTATACGCTCCCGCGTCGATATAATATAAATTATCCCGCAAATCCAGTAAATCAAGTCCGGATTCTTTTGGCGTTTCGATATTCTCCAAATATCTCAGCTTTCCCGTAATCATAAAATTAATAGAATTTAAATAAACCGCTCGGCTTAAATCGCCGGACAATAATTCGTACGCTTTTTCGGCTTCGCAAATATTCCTGATAAAAAAATCATAATCCGGGTATTCTTCGCCGTTGCCGAAAACGGGAAAATTCGGAGAGTACAGTTCATATTTTTTGTTTAACTCATAAATTTTTTTAATCACTCCGGCGTCTCTCGTCGCAAACGCCGTGAGAATACAGAAATCTTTATATTCTTCTTCAATTTCACTGAGTTTTTTTATTTTGAATCCCCTGAAATAATTCCCTCGGACATATGCGTCGCTCGCGAAAACTCCGCTTATTTCTATATTTTTTCTGTCGCAGCAGTCTAATATTTTGTCCGCTCCGTCGCCCATGCCGTACAAAACTACAGGCTTGCCTGAATTTTTAAGATTATCCCAGAGGGATATTTTTGATATTTTCTCTGAAAACATAAATTTACCTCATAATATTTAACAAAATGTTCACGATTTATTCACACGGGGGGGGTAATTATTAGCAAATATAATATAAAATGTTATATTTATAAAATATTAAATAATAGACCTCTTGCGAAATCACGTTACATATGTAGGGGCGGCCATTGGCCGTCCGTCTGAAAAACATTAAATTTACGTCGGTTTTGCGGACGCGCAACGTTAAAACGGGAGAGCGGACGCGCA
>WRMA01000092.1 GCA_009777355.1 Oscillospiraceae bacterium
ATAGATATCATCGCGGGTTTAAGCCCCGTTTTGTCGGATGCCCAAGACGCCGTCAGTCTGCCCGACGCGCTGCCCACTCCGGTCAGCATAACCCCGAGAGTCGCGAGATTAGCCGATAATCCTCTCGCCTCGCCCAAAGATATAAATACCGGATTGAGTATGAAAAACGCCGGCAGGGTGAACAGCAGCCCCAGCGCGAGCAGATAAAACTGCCTGGTTTTTATAATTTCGCCGGGCGAATACTGTTTCGCGGTAATAACCGCCTGAGACGGCGTAAATCCTTCCGGAAGATAACCCTGAGGGGGATTTTCTATTAACAGGGAACAAAGGCCGCATATAATCAGAAACCCCGCGCCGAAAATCAGGAAAGTAACCGGAACTCCCAGCTCCGCGAGCATCTCTTTCGCGAGCGGAGCGAACACGACGGACGAAAGCCCGAACGCCCCGACGATCATTCCCGACGCGAATCCTCTTTTGTCGGGGAACCATTTCTGCGCGGCCGCGATAGTGGACATGTACACCGTTCCGACTCCAAGTCCTCCGATAACCGCGTATGTAATATACACGAGCCACGGAGCGTTTTCGCCGGTCAGCGCGGTGCACGCCATGCCGCTCCCTATCATGATACTTCCGACCAGCGTCGCTTTTCTCGGCCCGAATTTATCCTGCGCCCTTCCCCCGAGAATAATCCCGAGTACGAACATAGACAGCATAATAGAAGCCGTAAGCGAAGCCGAATCGGGAGCCCAGTTGAGATGGGCCGCGACCGGAGCTTTAAACACGCTCCATAAATATATAATACCCGCGCAAAACTGAATAATCATTCCCGACGTTAAAATTAAATATCTGTTTTTTGTTTTCATAAAAATTTTCCTCCCGATTTTATATATTTATATTTTTTTGATTTATAAAAAACCAAAAACCCCCCGCGGCGTTCGCGCCGCAAGGGGTTGCAATCGATTTTTTAAAAATCTCTCATACCCTTAATCCAGCCGACGCAAAACGACATTTTTGTTAAAACCAAAAATGCTGAAGCTAAAGCTGAATATAAAGATATTATTATTAACATTTATACCTGACATTTTACTTCGCGTCTCCCGAATTAAAAATTTAAATTAATTACGCATAACATAATATCACAGATTTTTTTATTTGTCAAGCGCCAAATAAAAGTTTTTTTAGTTTTTTTATAATTTTTTATACTTCTTCTTTAAGCGTGCATGAAATCGCCGCGCGGGCGTTCGCGAGAAACGCCTCTTTCGGCTGATACTGCAGAATTATTCCGCTCGCGTACTTCTCAAAAAACAAATCCAGCATATCCCCGTCGCTTATCTCCGGCGAATTTTTACGCATACCCAAAATAAAATCGCGGCAGTCTCTATTAGATTTTTCTGATTTCTCAAAAAATCCTTCTGTGTCTTCAGCGTCCGCAATTCCCCGGTGAGGCAGGGACAAATATTTATAATCGAGCGCGGCGCATTTTTTAATAGAGTCAAGAGTGTTTATATAACTCGTAAGATAGCACGGATATATAACGCCGTCCGGCAGAAGAACCCCGGGGGTCTCGCTTAAAATCAAAAGCCCGTATTCAGCTACGAAATAACTGATTGAATCTCTCGTATGCCCCGGCGTTTCGACCGATTTTACTCCGACTCCCCCCAAATCGATAATATCCCCGTCCTTTATTATAATATCCGCCCTGAACGCGCCGCTGTCATATTTGTAAATCGCGTCCGACGGCGCGTTCTTTGACTTTGCCGCTTCCAGAGACAGCTCCCTTATAACCCTTCTGGGAGTGTCTTTTAACAGGACTGCCGCTCCGGTTTCGTTCGTCACGAGTTTTAAACCGGGAAATTCCTCCCTGAAAAACGGCAGAGCGCCTATATGGTCGTAATGCGTGTGCGTTATAAATAAATAATCCAGACTTCTCCCGTTCAGCGCGTTCTTCACGTTTTTTATAGTATCGTCCGCGCAGAAAGCCATTCCGCAGTCGAACAGCGCCGTAAATTTATCCCCGGTCAATAAATTACCCTCGCTCGAATTATCAGCCATGCAGTTAATATAATTTTTCATAATTATTTTATTTCACTCCCATGCTATTTACGCCGTTTCGATTTTCGATTCGCTCTCAAGCTTCAATATCTCTATAGCTTTATCCCTGAGTATATATTTTTGGATTTTGCCGCTTGCGGTCAGCGGGAAATTTTCTGTAAACAAAACAAAGCTCGGGACTTTATGCTTGGCGAGATTTTTATTCACATAGCTTTTTAGCCCGTCCTCGTCTGCCTCCGCTCCGTCTTTCAGTATAACGAACGCGCAGACCTCCTCTCCGTATTTTTTCGACGGCACGGCGACGACCGCCACGTCTTTGACAGATTTATGCGTATACATAAAATCTTCGATTTCTTTCGGGAAAATATTTTCGCCGCCCCGGATAATCATATCTTTTATTCTTCCCGTTATTTTATAATAGCCGTCTTTATCGACCGTCGCCAAGTCTCCCGTATGCAGCCAGCCGTCCGAATCGACGGCTTCTCTCGTCGCCTCTTCAAGCTTATAATAGCCTTTCATGACGTTGTAACCCCGGACGCAGAACTCTCCCGCAATTCCCATGCCGACTTCTTCGCCCGTCTCCGGGTCTACTATCTTCGTTTCCATAAAGGGCAGGGTTTTACCGACCGTATTCACCCTTTTTTCAAGACTGTCGCTTACCGTAGTCTGCGTACACACCGGCGACGCCTCCGTCTGACCGAAAGCAATCGTTATTTCTTTCATGTTCATTTTGTCGACCACGTCCTGCATGACTTTTCCCGGACAGGGCGACCCCGCCATAATCCCCGTGCGCAGACTGGAATAATCATACTTTTCAAAATCCCTGTGTTCGAGTATGCCTATAAACATAGTCGGCACCCCGTGCACCGCCGTACACTTCTCGTATTCGACGACGTGCATTACTTTCATCGGCGTATACCAGAGAAGGGGCAGCATCGTACTGCCGTGCGTCACGCACGCCATAATCGCGAGAACCATGCCGAAGCAGTGGAAAAACGGCACGGGTATGCATAATCTGTCGTTTTCCGTGAATTTCATGCAGTCGCCTATAGATAACCCGTTGTTCACTATATTTTTGTGCGTAAGCATAACGCCTTTGGGAAAACCCGTCGTTCCCGACGTATACTGCATATTTATAACGTCGTCGGGGTCGAGACTCGCTTTCCTGTCCAGATATTCCCGGTCTGAAACGAGAACTCCGAAATATTCGATTTCGTTCCAGTGATACATTCCGTCGTAATAGTTATCAAAAGAAACGACTGTTTTCAAAAACGGCAGCTTCGGCGATTTCAAATCGCCTTTTTTGCAGGTCTTAAGCTCGGGGCAGACAGAATATATCGCCTTTTCGCAGTCTATGTCCTTTAAGCCGTCGCAGATAAACAACGCCTTGCTGTCCGACTGTTCGAGCAGAAACTCAAGCTCCTGCTCTTTATAGTTTGTGTTGACCGTCACTAAAACGACGCCGATTTTCGCCGTCGCGAACATCAAAACGAGCCATTGCGGATAGTTCGTCGCCCAAACCGCGACGTGGTCGCCTTTCTTCAGACCCATACCCATTAGGCCTTTCGCGATTCTGTCTACTTTATTATTAAACTCATACCATGTTTTGTCAAATTCCGTCTCGATATATTTAACCGCCTGACGGGTGGGAAATTTATTCGTGATTTCTTCAAGCATATCCCCGATTGTAATATTTCTTAATTCCTGCATAATCATACTAATTTAAATAACCTCCGGTTTATTAATTTTATTTATTTTCTTTAATATCAGCATCATGACGATTCCCGCCGCGGCGCAGCACGACGCTATTATGAACGCGGGCAGTATATCGCCTATATTCCCCGAGTTGTCCGCGACGTTTTTAAAATGCCCGACGATTTGCGACTGTATAATCGCGCCCGCTCCGAACCCGAGAAGAACTACCCCGTAATTCGTCGCCATGAACTTCGGTCCGAACAAATCGTTCGTGAGCGACGGGAACGTGCCTATTATTCCCCCGTAGAAGAATCCTATAAACGCGATTAGAACAAATATCAGATAACCCTCCGCCAAATTTACTAAAAGCGACAGAACGGCAGAACCCGTAAGAAGTATTAATATAGTATTTACGCGCCCCAGTTTATCCGAAACCATTCCCCATAATAATCTCCCGGCCGAATTAAACATA
The DNA here is from genome assembly GCA_009777355.1 of Oscillospiraceae bacterium. Lineage (GTDB taxonomy): Bacteria > Bacillota > Clostridia > Oscillospirales > WRJC01 > WRJC01. Next base: position 4,220 of record WRMA01000092.1, read on the forward strand.
GAAATCGCAAGCACTCCCACAGTCGCGGTCTCGGCAAGGTCTTTCGCGACGGCTATAGGCTTCGCGAAGCCTATCATCATCAGTCCGCCCATACACGCGAGAAGATACGTAAATACAGTCAGATAAAACTTCGGGCTTTTGAGCATTTCGGTCGTCGTGTAACTTTTCTGCGCCGCCGCGTTCGCGGCGGGAACCGGCTTGTCTTTGCCGTGAGGGCTTTTCAGGAAAAAGCTGCACAGGCTGCACACGACAAGAAACACCCCTCCCAGAACCATAAACGTTTTCTGTTCCCCCGTTTCCGTTCCGCCGAAAACGTCTATCAGTTTTTCGACTATCGGCGTAAAGATAACTCCGCCGAATCCGAGAGCCGAAACTATAATCCCGGTGACAAGTCCTTTTTTATGCGGATACCATTTTTGCGCGCACGCGATAGTCGTCGAATAAGTAAACCCCATGCCGACTCCTCCCATCGCTCCGTAAGTCAGCCACAGCAGCCATGAAAAATCCGCCGTTACGAACGCCGCGAGGAAGAATCCCGCGCTTAAAATAATCCCTCCGGTAAAAACGACGATACGGGTCGAAAATTTGGCCGCGAGCTTCCCTCCTATAACGCTGCCTATGGTAAGGGTCGCGAGTAAAATCGAAAAGGTCAGCGCGGCGGCGGCGTTATTCCCGCCGAAAATACTGTTCGCGATTCCCGTCTGGAACACGCTCCATATATACGCTACGCCGAGCGTAAGCTGTATCGCTATCGCCGCTCCTACCGTCAATAATCCCTGTCTACTGCCTGCCGGCGCCGTTCTGTTAGTTTCTGCGCTCATGATTCGGGTACCTCTCTTTTATAATTAATAATTAATAGTTGATAAATTGCAAGTTTCGCAGTTGATGTATCTACTATCTTTGCCCTCTTTCGCAAAGAGGGTGCCGTCCGCAGACGGCGGGTGTTTCTGTCTCCCCTCGCGCAGCATCAAATTTCAAAAACACCCGTCAGCCGCTTACGCGGCTGCCACCCTCTTTAAAAAAGAGGGCTTTGGAGCAAATTTAAAACTAACTGCGTAACTCGTATAAATAATAACTTATTTCGCGTTTTCCGTAGCCTTTTGGTCTTTTTCTCTTATCGCGGTGCGGCGTATTTTGCCGTTTACCGTTTTGGGGAGAGAATCTACAAACTCTATCACCCTGGGGTATTTATACGGCGCGGTCGTCTTCTTGACGAAATTCTGAAGTTCTTTAACCAGTTCGTCCGACGGGGTATAATCCGGTTTAAGCACAACCGTCGCCTTGACGTTAAATCCGCGTATTTCGTCCGGCACTCCCGTTACCGCCACTTCAAACACAGCCGGATGCTTCAGCATTACGCTCTCGACTTCAAACGGTCCTATACGATATCCCGAAGATTTTATTATATCGTCGTTTCTGCCGACGAACCAAAAATATCCCTGCTCGTCCTGATACGCGGTGTCGCCCGTGTGATAATAATTATCATGCCATGACTTTTCCGTATCTTCCTGATTTTTATAATATCCCATATACATTCCTACGGGTTTATCGTCGAACGATTTCGCCTTCATGCATATTTCGCCCGTCGCGCCTACGGGAACGGGATTGCCCTCTAAATCAAGCAGGGCGAGCTCATATCCCGGGACGTCCGTTCCCATAGCTCCCGGTCTCGGCTGCGTAAACGGTTTCAAAACGGCGCACGTCAAAGTCGTTTCCGTCTGTCCGAAGCCCTCGTATATCTCAAGCCCGGTTAAGCTTTTCCATTTCTCGAACAAATCCTGACTTAACGCTTCACCAGCCGCGCACGAGTGTTTAAGCTTCGACAAATCAAACGACGCGACGTCTTCGCTCATCATAAGCCTGTACATAGTCGGCGGAGCGCAGAACGACGTAACGCCCGTTTTCGCCATGATTTCCAACATTCTTCTCGCCGGGAATCTCACTATTTCGTTTCCTCCCTCATAGTCGTATGTCAGAACCGCGCATTCCCCGAGCCACTGCCCGTACATTTTACCCCACAGGGATTTAAGCCAGCCCGTATCCGATATAGTAAAATGCAGTCCGCCTTTCTGAACCCTGTGCCAGAACACGCCCGTCATGATATGCCCCAGAGGATAAGTAAAATCGTGCGCGACCATTTTGGGATAACCCGTAGTTCCCGACGAAAACGACATTATCATCATATCGGTCGCCTTCGTCGCTTCTTCTCCCGTCGGACGTTCCCAGACTTCGGACGCGGCTTCGAGACCCGCCTCAAAATCCAGCCAGCCCTCTCCGGCGTTTTTATGTCTCGTAACGGCCTTTATCTCGACCGTCTCGTATTCGCTCATACCTCCGTCAAAAGCTTCCGTACAGTTGTTATCCCCGGTTATGACCGCCATTTTGATTCCTCCCGCGTTGCACCTGTATATATAATCGTCCTTTGTGAGAAGATGCGCCGCCTGAACCGCGACCGCCCCTATTTTATGCAGACCCATCATGCAGTACCAGAAGAGATAGCTGCGTTTGAGAACAAGCATAACGAAATCGCCTTTTTTTATGCCGAGAGATTTAAAATAATTCGCCGCTTTATTCGACTGCCGCGACATTTCCGCAAAGCTTATGCGTTTCTCTTCGTTGTCCTTATCGTTCGACAGCCACAGCATACAAAGATTATCCGGCTGAGTTTTCGCGAGTTCGTCGAGAACGTCGTAGGCGAAATTAAAATCTTCGGGATAAGTTATCTTAAAATTTTTCACCGCGTCGTCATAGGATTTATAATCGTCTCTGTTTCTACCCGTATATTTTTCATACATTAGCATAATTTATATTACTCCCTGTTAAATATTATTTTTAATTATTCGTTTTTTCTTTGCTTACTTTCTTTTTTTCGCAAAAAAGAAAGTAAGTTATTTTATAACAACGGCGATAAATTCCGCCGGATTTTCCCCGGAAGCTTTCATCGCGTGGGGGACGCCCGAATCAAAATATACGCTGTCGCCTTCGTTCAGTTCATAAATTTTATCGTCGATATAAAATTTCATGCTGCCCGAAACCATGTAGTTAAACTCCTGACCTTCGTGTGAATTAAGCGTAACTTCCTCTCCCTGTCCCGGATTTACCGTGACCATAAAAGGCTCGGCTTTCTTGCCTTTGAAAGTAAACGCGAGACGCTTGTAATCATACGCTTCGCGCCGGGTTATATCATATCCTTTTCCCGACCTCACAAGCGCGCATT
>WRMA01000093.1 GCA_009777355.1 Oscillospiraceae bacterium
ACGATATTCCGCTGTATTCGAGAATAACGGCGGTCAGCGACGTTTACGACGCGATGGTTTCCAGGCGCACCTACAAAAACGCGCAGAGTCCGTTCAGGGTTCTTCTGCAGCTGCAGACCGACCAGTATTCGGGGCTCGACATAAAACTGGTGAAGCTGTTCACCGAACTTATGCCGAGGGAGCTTGTGGGCAAAACCGTCCTTATGTCGAACGGAGCGGCGGCTACTGTCAGACACGTGAACGAATATAATATAGAATATCCCGTGGTGGAAATCGACGGCGAGGTTATGCCGACGAACGAAAATTTATACTGCCTGTCTATGATGATGGACTGATACATATTTTTTATGGAGATATTATAAGACTTCTTGCGAAACTGCGTTACAATCGCGTTACCGTGTAGGGGCGGCCATTGGCCGTCCGTCCGAAAAACGTCAGAACTGCGTTAATTTTGCGGACGCGCAATGCGCGCCCCTACAATCAGGATTTTAATTTCGCAAGAGGTCTGCAGAAACAAAACGGCGGAGGGAGGGGAGTTACCGATGATGTTCTTTGAGCAGAAAAAAGATTTGGAGACTATATCTATCGACTATCTGTACGAGGGTCTTACTGTGGAAGACGATATTTATGACCACAGCGGAAAACTGCTTCTGGTCGCGAAGGGTATTACGCTCAACGGAGTTATGCTCAAAAGACTGCGTAAATTCAACGATTCGCAGCATAATATAAAAGTGACTTCAAAAGTTCGCCTCGAACTCGTAAACAGAGGTCTGCCGAGAGAATTAAAGCAGCAGAATTTCGAGAATAACGCGGGATATTCCGATATTAAAACGGAAACCGAAAATATGCTCACGATATCGCAGGTGACTAACAGCGTGCCTTACGAACAGGTAAGCGACGTCGGGAATTCGGTTCTTGAGCGTATAGATATAACAGACCCCTCGATTCTGTTTCAGTGTATAAACGCCCATAACGAAATTGACGAGTATTTGTACAGGCACAGCACGAACGTCGCGATAATAAACGGACTCATGGCGAAATGGCTCGGTCTTAATAAGCACCAGACGGAAGAGCTTATAGTTTTGGGATTGGTTCACGATGTGGGAAAAACGAGAATCCCCGGCGAAATTTTAAATTCTCCGGGCAGGCTTTCGGAATCCGAATTTGAAATTATGAAAAAACATCCGCTCTATTCTGAAGAAATGCTGAATAATAATATTAGTTTCAGCGAATCGGTAAGGAAAGGCGCGAGGTATCATCACGAGCGTATGAACGGGTCGGGTTATCCCGATAATCTCATGTACGACGATATTCCGCTGTATTCGAGGATAACGGCGGTCAGCGACGTTTACGACGCGATGGTTTCAAAGCGCGTCTACAAAGACGCGCAGAGTCCGTTTCGGGTTCTTCTGCAGCTGCAGAACGACCAGTTTTCGGGGCTTGACATAAAGTTAGTCAGGCTTTTCAACGAACTGATGCCGAGGGAGCTTATCGGCAAATCCGTTCTTATGTCGAACGGCGCGGCGGGAACTGTCAGGCACATCAACGAGAGTAACATAGAATATCCCGTGGTGGAAATCGACGGCGAGGTCATGCCGACGAACGAAAACTTATACTGCCTGTCTATGATGATGGACTGATACATATTTTTTTATGGAAATATTACAGAAACGAAACAGCGGGGGGAATTACCGATGATGTTGTTTGAGCAAAAAAAAGATTTGGAGACTATATCTATCGACTATCTGTACGAGGGTCTTACTGTAAAGGACGATATTTATAACCACAGCGGGAAGCTGCTTCTTGTCGCGAAGGGTATTACGCTCAACGGAGTTATGCTCAAAAGACTGCGTAAATTCAACGATTCGAACAGAAATATAAAAGTGTCGGCAAAAATCAGAGACGAGCTCATGTCCGTTGCGCCCTCCCCGGAACAGAAGCGGAGGGAGTTCGAAAACGAGACGGGCTATTCGAAGATAAAACATCACGCGATGAGTATAATAACTATTTCGGGCATATCCGACCAGGTGCCGTACGAGCAGCTGTCGGACGCGGGAAATCTTATTACCGAACGGATTGAAACGACTAATCCCGCCGTTATACTGCAGTGGATAAACGCGCATAAAGAAAGCGACGAGTATTTATACAGGCACAGCGCGAACGTCGCGATTCTCAACGGGCTTATGGCAAAGTGGCTCGGTCTCGGCGAAAAAGAGACGGAAGAGCTTATTTTTACCGGGCTCGTGCACGACATAGGCAAGACGAGAATCCCCGTATCCATATTAAAATCCCCCGAACCGTTAAGCGGTCCGGACCTCGAGACTATGCGTCGCCACCCGGCGTATTCGGCCGAAATGCTCGACTGCGAGAAGTTCGGCGAAGAGATAAGGCTCGCGGCGAGGCATCATCACGAAAAGATGAACGGTACGGGCTATCCGGACGGTCTTTCCGGAGACGCAATCCCGTTTTACGCGAAAGTAACGGCGGTCAGCAACAGCTACGACGAAATGGCGTCCGAACGGAGTTATAAAAACGCGCAGAGTCCGTTTAAGATAATTATGCGTATGCGTACGGAGCATTTCCAGGAACTCGACATGAAACTCGCGAGGCTTTTCGGAGAGAATCTGCCGAGAGAACTCACGGGGAAACCCGCCCTGATGTCCGACGGCAGAAGCGGCATAGTGAAATATATAGACGACAAGAATATAGAATACCCGATCGTCGAAATCGAGGGGGAAATTATCCGGACGAATCCCGGACTGTACTGTTTGTCTATGCTCATAGAGGATTAAAAAATTAAAATTAAAAATTCGCGGGAGAGATTATGCATAATAAATCAAAAGTTCTGCTTTTGAAATACGGGGAAATCGTTCTTAAAGGTCTAAACAGAAAGAGTTTTGAGAAACTGCTCGGGGAAAATATTATAAACGCGCTGAGAAATTATAAAAACAAGTCGGGCAGAAAAGACTTGTTTTTTAAGATTGAACGGGAACAGTCGATAATGACGGTAAGATGCGAAGATATTAATTTTGATATCGAGGATATTATCCCCGTTCTGACGAAGGTTTTCGGAATCGTCGCGGTAAATCCCGCAGTAGAAATCGCCGGGAAAAATATAGAGAAAATAAAAGAGACGGCTCTCGAATATATTTCTCCCATGCTGGAGGGGAAAAAAAGCTTCGGCGTGTTCGCGAAACGCTCCGATAAGTCTTTTCCGTTGAAGAGTCCGGAGATAGCCCTGCAGGTCGGGGATATTTTGTTCGAGAATAATAAAAATATTAAAGTGGATTTAAAAAATCCGGAAGTTTGGGTTGCGGTGGAGGTAAGAAACAACGGGGTTTTTATGCACGCCGAAAAACACAGGGGAGCGGGAGGTATGCCGTCGGGTTCGAACGGCAGAGGGCTGCTGCTGCTCTCCGGAGGGATAGATTCTCCCGTCGCGGGATATATGACGGCGAGACGGGGCATGAAGATTTCAGCCCTGCACTTTACGTCCGAGCCGTACACTTCAGAGCGTTCGAGAGAGAAGACGATAAAACTCGCCGGGATTTTGTCCGAATACTGCGGGGAGATAAAATTTTATTCCGTCTGTCTTACAGAAATACAGGAAAGCATAAGAAAATACTGCCGCGAAGATTACGCCGTGATTTTACTGCGGAGATTTATGGTCAGAATTGCCGGGATTATAGCCGGCGAAGATAAATATAATTATGACTGTTTAATAACCGGGGAATCTCTCGGTCAGGTAGCTTCGCAGACGATAGAAGCCGTGAAAGTCATATACGACGGGATAAATATGCCGGTGTTCCGCCCGTGCATAGGTCTCGATAAATATCAGATTATAGAAATGGCCGAAAAAATCGGAACTTATGAAACGTCGGTCGAGCCTTATGACGATTGCTGCGCGCTGTTTACACCGCGTCACCCCGTGACGAAGCCGAAACTCGGCAGGGTTCTCGGCGAAGAGAACAGAATCGAAGATATACAGGGATTAATAGACAGGGCGGTGGCAGAAATCAGATGTGAAATCTTGTGAAATCTTATTGTAGGGAACGGATTTATCCGTTCCGCGAATACGCATAAATTTCTGTTCTGACGGAACGCATAAATGCGTTCCCTACAACGCAATTTGTTCTTGTAATTTATATAGATTTTATAAATTTTTTTCAGTTAATATTTTTCCGCCGTTTGCTCTCTCGATAATGCTGCGCCATTTTGATTTTCCCTGCGAATATTGTTCTATACCCGAAAGTTTATCGAGAAATAATATGACTTCATGCAGGGAGCCTTCGATTAGATTTGCGGCGGCGGGGCGGTTAAGTTCGACGTTTTCGTCCGTTATGTCGTAACTCGGCAGAGTTCTGTAGTAAGATAATTTTATATGAAAAGAATGAATGAGGGTGTCTATGCAGATTAATTTTTCGCCGTAGGTTTTCGTCCGGGGGAAATCTTTAAGATAAGCTTCAAAAACCGGCAGGGCGTTCGCCGCGTGGAGCTGCTTGCCCTTGTATGATTTTTTAAATTCGTCCCACGTAACAGAAAACCCGCACGGACAGGCGAAAATATTATCGCCGTTTAACCGGATATTTGTTCCGCAGGTCTGGCAAATCAGACATTTTTTCTCAAAGCCGTTCGTCGCCGAAACTATGCTTTCGCATCGCGCGTACAAAGCATAGCCGGCGTCGTCCGCAAGTTCGACGTCTTCGATACCCGAAACGCTTTGGTTATATAGACGCGAGATTAATTCCTGAGGGACTCTTTTACTCCATTTTATCATAAATATATACGCTCCCGTTAATTATAATTAATAATTTATAGTTAATAATTATATCATGAGAAAAAAACGCTGTCAATCGGGGGTGGGGGGATATTTTAACATGAACGCAGAAATTTTATGCGTAGGAACGGAACTGCTTCTCGGCAGTATCGTAAACACAAACGCCGCTTTTTTGAGCAGAGAACTCGCAAATCTCGGCGTGTTCACTTATTATCAGTCGGTCGTCGGCGATAATTCTTTGAGGCTTAAAGAAAGCCTTGCTCTTTCTCTTTCCCGTTCGGATATAGTGATTATCACCGGGGGTCTCGGTCCTACTTACGACGATTTGACAAAAGAAACGGCCGCGGATTATTTCGGGTTAGAGATGCGTATGCATGAAGAATCGCTCGAAAGATTAGAGAAATTTTTCGCGCAGTTTAACAGAGAGATGACGCCTAATAATAAAAAACAGGCGTTAATGCCGGAGGGCTGCGTCGTTTTCCCGAATAATTACGGCACCGCTCCCGGTCTCGCGATAATATCTGCGAAAAATCAGGAGAATCAAGAGAATAAAAATAAAACGGTGATTATGCTCCCCGGACCTCCGAGAGAACTTGAACCGATGTTCGAAGAGGAAGTCCGGCCGTTTCTGTTAAAGTTAAAATCAAGATTAAATAATAGCCGGGATAATATAATTTTGACGTCCAAAAATGTTAATATATTCGGCATGGGAGAATCGCAGGTCGAGCATAAACTTCGCGGATTTATGCAGAACTCGCAAAACCCGACTGTCGCGCCTTACGCTAAAACCGGCGAGGTTGAGCTGAGAGTTACGGCTTCGGGAAGAGACGAAAAAGAATGTCTTGATTTAATAAATCCGGCCGTTGAAAAAATTAAAGCCGAAATCGGGGAGTTTGTTTACGGAGTCGACGTTAAGTCTTTGCAGAACGCCGTCGTTTTAAAACTCCGGGAAAAAAATCTCACGCTTGCGACCGCCGAATCCTGCACGGGCGGTCTTATCGGCAAGAGAATCACTGAAATCCCGGGATGTTCAAGCGTTTATTTGGGCGGGGTGATTGCCTATGACAATAATATAAAAATCTCGCGGTTAAATATAAAAGAAGAAACGCTGGAAAAATACGGCGCGGTAAGCGAACAGACCGCGCTTGAGATGTGCAGGGGAGCGGCTGAAAATTTAAAATCAGATATCGGCGTGTCGACGACGGGAATCGCGGGACCGGACGGAGGAACGGACGATAAACCCGTGGGCTTGGTTTACGTCGGCGTTTATTATAAAGATAAAGAAACGGGCGGGGAAATACATAAAGCCGCAAGATTAAATCTCTCGCGGCGTACGCATAAAGACGAACGCGAACTAATCAGGCTTTCCGCGTCGTCTCACGCTCTCTATGAAGTTTTGAGACTGTTTTCTTAAATTTTAACCCTCACCGGCTTACCCGTCGCCATTGATTCGTTGCACGCGAGAACGAACGCCAGGGTTTTTACCGCGTCGCAGTAGGGCGATTTGATTTTTTGAATCATAGAATCTTCTCCGGATATTACGGCTTCTATAAAAGTCCTGTCGCATATTTTCCCGAAATCGACGCTCGTATTATATCTTATGCCGACTTCGTTTTCGTTGCGCAGCTGCATACCGTCGCCTTTAACCACTCCGGAAATATCCTCCGCTTTGTCCTGTTCTTCGAGACCGTAAATTAGAGCGTGGGAGCATAGAATATAATCGAGTCTGGAACTTCTCGAACCGAACGTCATTTTTGAATCCCACGACGCGCCGTTGAGGGAGTGGCAGCCGGTCGTCATCGTTCCCGATATGCCGCTTTTAAACTTAAAGACGGTGGTACTCGCGTCGTCCGTGTCGTAGCCGGGCCATTCCTCGTCTTTTATAAATCCCCGGGTGGGAACTGAATAGACAGTATCGATTTCACCCAGTAAATATCTGATTAAGTCCATTTGATGGACCGTTTGTTCGGCGAGCTGACCGCCGGACAAATCTTTTTTTCTCCACCAGTCGACCTCGGGCACTCCGCCCACTCTCGAAGCCTGCATTATAACTATCTGATTATTTTTAATATAATCGAGAACGGGTTCGTTTATATTATCGTATCTGCACTGGAACCCCGACGCGGCAATCAGATTTTTCGCGTTGATTTGAGCGCTTATCTCTATCGCCATGTCAATATCGAGAGTTACGGGTTTTTCGACGAACATATGTATCCCTCTTTCGATAGTTTCGAACTCGATTTCGCCGTGTTTATACGGAGGTATGCCGATAAAAACAAAATCGGGGTTTACTTCGTCGTACATTTTTCTGAAATCAGAATAGGCCCTGCCTTTTTTCGCGAGTTTCGCAAAGCCTTCGGCTCTTTCGGGGATAATATCGCAGAAGCCGGCGAGTTCAAAGTCAAGGTCTTTAAACTGCATAAAATGCTCCAGATGATAGCCGCCGATTCCCCCGCAGCCTATAACAGCCAATTTTTTCATGATAGTTTCTCTCCCGTTATAATTTTAATTATTTTTTTGTTTATCTGAATTCAATATGAAGAGTTTTTCCCACGCCGTCGGCAATCTGCTGCAGAGTGGCTATGGTCGGGCTGCAGTTTCCGTTTTCGATTCTGCTGAGATTAGACTGTTTTATGCCCGTTCTGG
>WRMA01000094.1 GCA_009777355.1 Oscillospiraceae bacterium
TCCGCCGTTTTATTAATTCCACTCCGTGGAGGGGTGCCGTCCGCAGACGGCGGGGTGGTCGTATTTCAGTTTTGAAAGAGGTCTATTATTTTAATTGTTTCTGTTGACCATTTCGGCGGCTGTGTTCATAACCGTTTCGGTGATTGTAATCCCGCCCATAATTCTCGCGATTTCTTTTATTCTCTCGTCTTTGCTTAATTCTTTTATATCTGTCGCCGACCTGCCGTTTATTTCCCGCTTTTCTATTAAATAATGGGAATCGGCAAGCGAGGCGATTTGCGCCGAGTGCGTAACGCACACGACTTGTATGTCTCCGGCTATCGACTTTAATTTCACCCCGACTTTTTCAGCCGTCCTGCCCGATATTCCCGAATCTATTTCGTCGAATACAAGAGTGTCGACGCCGTCTTTTTTTGCGAATACGCTCTTTATCGCGAGCATTATTCTTGACAATTCGCCGCCGGACGCTATTTTTTCAAGCGCCCTCGCCGGTTCTCCCGGATTCGTCGCTATCGCGAACTCTACAATATCGCCCCCCCTGGAGGCGTATCTCACTCCCCCGTCTCCCTCGACGTTCTTCTCTATTTTTACTTCAAATAAAACTTTTGACATTTCCAGAAATTTCAGCTCGTCCATGATTTTACGTTCGAGTATCTTCGCGGCTTTTTTGCGTTTAACGCTTAATATATTGGCCGACGCTTCGAGTTTCCGCGTTTCTTTCGCAAGCTCTGCTTTGAGAGCCTCCGTTTTTTCGCCGGCGAATATTATATTATCCAAATCTTCCGAAATTTTATTTTTATATTCGAGAATATCGTCGATAGAAGTTCCGTATTTCGCCTTTAGTTTAGAGATTTGATATAATCTGTTTTCTATTTCGTCGAGTTTTTCCGTGGGATTCTGTAAATCCTCAAAACCGTCGAACTCTCCCGGCGCGTTTCCCGCGGCAAGCTCGGCGATATCGATAACTTCGGCGATGCAGTCTTCGAGTCTGTCCGTATATTCGCGCGCGGCGGGGATAAAATCCGAGACGCGCTTCAACGCGGAAACCGCCCTTTTCATCTGGTCGGCGGCCGATATGCCTTTTTCCGAATACGCGAGAGACGACTGTATTACTTTCATCGCCTTTATTATTTTCTCGCTGTTCTGTATATATTTTTTATTTTCCTCGAGTTTTTCCTCTTCGCCCGGTTTTAACTTCGCGCTTTCTATATCGTTTATTTGATATTTAATCAAATCGATAGTTCTCCGCTTATCTTTTTCGTCCTGGGATAATTCGCTTATTTTATTTTTTATGTTATTAGCCTTGTTATAGATTACCAGATATTCGCCGATTTCTCTGTCAATTTCGGCAAAGCTGTCAAGAAAAAATATATGGTTGCTCGGCGGGAGTAAATTATGCGTGTCGTGCTGACCGTGGATATTAATCAGGAGTTTGGACAGTTCTTTAAGCAGGGATACAGATATGCTCCTGCCGTTTATTTTACTCGAAGATTTCCCGTCTTCGGTTATATTCCTCTGGATTAAAATACAGTTTTCGGACGGGTCGGTTTCAATGCCCAGTTCGGCGATTTTTTTTGCGGCGACCTCGTCGAAATCCCCGAACAGAGCCGATACCATAGCGTTTGCCGCGCCTTTGCGTATCATTTCTTTCGAGGGTTTCGCGCCGAGTATTAAATTAAGCGAATTTATAATAATGGATTTACCCGCGCCGGTCTCGCCGGTCAGGACGATGAACCCGTTTTTAAATTCAATATCTATTTTCTGCGCGACCGCGATATTTTCTATATGCAGCGATAAAAGCACTCCGACTCACTTCCTTTGGTTTGGTTATTTTACTATATTAATTAATCTTCCCGGCGCCTTTATTTCATAATCCGATTTTATACCTTTAACCGAAGCTTTGATTTCGTTATAATAATCAGCCAATACTTCCGCGCTGAAATTTCTGTTTTCTCCCGAACCCCTGAATACGAACATTTCGTTTATCGTGTTGTCGTATCTCGCCGCGGATATTTTTTCTTCGCCTACCTGATTATCTTCCATAATAACGTAAGTTTTCACGTTCGGCGTGGAGTTTTTTATTTGTTCCGCCGAAAACTGCGTTTCCTCGAACATCGTCGCGTCCAGATACGTTTTTACTTCCACTTTGCGTTTATGTATTTATTTTATATTAATATTATTTTAAATTATCGAACGCAGACGGTCTTTTGCCGTCTCGCAGTAGTTCTCGTCTATGTCTATGCCGATAAATTTTCTGCCCAGTTCTTTCGCGACCTTCGTCGTCGTTCCCGCTCCGTTAAACGGGTCGAGTATAATATCTTCTTTATATGAAAATAACTTTAAGCATCTTTCGGCCAGCGCTTCTGGGAACATCGCGTCGTGTCCGTATCTCTTCATATTGCGTTCGGGGGCCATCGACCATTTCGCGTATACGAACTGCTTAAATTCGTCCGCCGTAATGTCAATATTATCTTTGAGCCCCTCTTTTTTTAAAGAATTTTTACAAAACACTTCGATAAATTCCCATGAATACTTCAGATAAGGCGCGGCGGGACTCTTCCAGCTCCCCCACGTGCAATACTTGCAGTTATAATTATTCTTCTCCCAGATAATCTCGCCTTTCCATATCAATCCTTCGTCGATAAAAAATTTACTCACTATATGATGCGTCGGAATATAATCCGAAAACATAGGCTGCAGGTTGACGATTATTCTTCCTCCGGATTTTAACACCCTGATACATTCCCTGAAAATATTAAATAAGACGTCGAAATATACGTCCCATAAATTAACGTCGGACGTATTGTTATAATTTATACCGAAATTATACGGGGGCGAAGTAAGCACCGCGTCGATGCAGTTATCCGGCAAACTTTTCAGAAAAACGAGGGAATCCGCGCAGTAAATATTATTAATAATATTGCCGTCGAGTAAATTACTTGTCTCGGGAAAATCTTTTTTGTAATACTCGTAGGCGAGTCTTTTTTTCCTGTTGCCTGATTTGTCTTTGACTTTTTTATCCTTATTAAAGCTTGCGTATACAAGTTTTCCGTTTGAAATCGAAAACGAACGTATTCCGCGTAACTTACCCAGAAATATATCTATGACCGGGTTATCTTTTTTTTCCTCCAGTATTTTTATATCCACTTCGTCAAATCTGAATCTGATAAAACCGTCCTCGACAAAATATTCCGTTCCCGCTTTATGCAGTATCTGCGAAGCCCGCGAGAGTTCGGTATCGGAAAATATATTTTCTATATTCACTTCTTTATATTTATCCGTCTCCGCCTTATCGATATTAAGCATTTTTCTAAAACTCCGTCCGTTTCATTTTACTTTATCATCTGTATAAATTCGCTATCTTATCATTTTACCGAGCTTCTGCGCCGTGACTTCGGCGTTCTCGTCGCTCGCGAACGCTATAAATATTGTGTCGTCACCCGCTACCGTTCCGATAATCTCCGGAAAATCGATTGCGTCCACGGCCGCGGCCGCCGCCTGCGCCATTCCGGTATGGGTTTTTACGACCATGAGATTCTTCGCCGTCTGTATCGCGATAATAGTCTCGTTTAATATATTTAAAAACTTAACGTTCGCCCTGTCCTCGTCCTGACTGTTTGCCGACGCATATTTATACTGCCCGTTAGACGCGGGGACTTTGAGCAGCTTCAGTTCTTTTATATCCCTTGAAATAGTCGCCTGCGTCGCGGTAAATCCGTTCCTGCCCAGTCTGTCCGCGAGCTCGTCCTGCGTGTATATATCAAACGCGCCTATTAATTCTAATATTTTCGACTGCCTTTTGTATTTCATGATTTTATTCCCCCGTTTTTTTTAATATTCTAGAAACCGCCCGATATTTTCTCTCTCAGGACGTCGAAAAATCCGCGTTTCTTTACCGATATGAACTTCGCGTAATATTCTGATTTTTTGATTTTAACTATATCGTTTTCCTCAAGCTTTATATTTACCTGACCGTCAATCGTAAGATACACCCCGGAGTCGGCGTTTTTATTCCTGATTTCCAGAACGGACCCGCAGGAAAAAATCAGCGGACGGTTCACGAGGGAGTGCGGGCAAATCGGCGTAACGCAGAAACATTCGATATCCGGGTCTATTACCGGACCACCCGCCGACATAGAATACGCCGTCGAGCCCGTCGGCGTCGCGGCAATTATGCCGTCCGACCTGTAATCCGTGATTTTGACCCCGCCGCGCGAAAGCTCCGTCTCTATAAGCTTCGCCAAAACCCCGTGGGTGACGACCGCGTCGTTGAGGGCCGTTCCCGCCTGTAATATCTCCCCGTCCGATTTTATAATCTCGACGTCGAGCATCATCCTGTTTTTTATTATATAATTATTGTTAAAAATATTTTCGAGAAGATACGTCTCGTTCGTTTCGATTTCGCTCATATAGCCGATTCTGCCGAGATTTATCCCGATAACCGGGATATTTCTCTTCGACGCGGCGGGCGCGATTTTAAGTATGCTCCCGTCTCCCCCGAAAATAATTAAAACGTCGCAGATTTCATACAAATCCTCTAAACTGTACTTTTCACTGCAGTATATATCTATATTTTGATTTATTTTATCGCTTATATCTGAAAGATAATCCGTTAAATTATCCGCGCATTTAAAATCAGGGTCTTTTTTCCGATGTTTTATTACGCCTATATTTTTGAAAATCATAATTTAACTTCCCGTTATAATATTATATATTTTATCCGGATTAAAGCCGCTCGTCTCAAAAAGCCGCTCCGTCGTTCCATGCTCCGTAAAATCGTTCAGGGCGAATATTCTCGTTTTTTTATTCGCGCCCGATTTGCATATAAAAGACGAAATCGTCTCTGAAATCCCGCCGTTTTCTATGCCTTCTTCTATCAAAATTATATTCCCGGCGCTTGACTTCAATATCTCCGGAAAAATATAATCCAAAGGCTTTATTTTATTCAGTTTCATAAATTCAGAACTGTTCTCGCCGTAATTTTCGTTTAATTTTTCGTAAACTTCAAACGCGATATTCGATATCCTCCCGTAGCTTATAATAAGATATTCCGCTCCCGGATTCTTTAAATATATATAATCGAGATTTTCAGTCTTGTTTTTACCGGAATTTATTAAATTTTTTGACTTTTGATTCTCTCCGCCTTTCGGGTAGCGTATAACGGCCGGCGAATTTAATTTATTTACGGCGTAATCGAAAGATTTATTAAATTCTTCGTATGACGACGGCGAAAAAACCGTTATATTGGGTATGTGGTTCAAAAACGCCGCGTCGAATATGCCGTGGTGCGTCGCTCCGTCCTCACCCACGAGCCCCGCCCTGTCGACGCAGAAAACGGCGTGAAGGTTCTGAAGAGCGATATCGTGAACGACCTGGTCGTAAGACCTCTGAAAAAACGAAGAGTAGACGGCAAAGACCGGGATATATCCCCCGATTGCGAGCCCCGCCGCGAAAACCGCCGCGTGCGATTCCGCGATTCCCACGTCGAAAAACCTCTCCGGATATTTTTCCCTGAATAAATCGAGCCCCGTCCCCTCGGCCATCGCCGCGGTCACGGCGCATATCTTATTGTTTTCCCCGGCCGCTTCGCATATTTTTTTCCCGAAATTCGCCGAGAAAGAATCTATATCTCCGTTTTTTATCTCTTCCGCGCCTTCG
This sequence comes from Oscillospiraceae bacterium, assembly GCA_009777355.1. Lineage (GTDB taxonomy): Bacteria > Bacillota > Clostridia > Oscillospirales > WRJC01 > WRJC01. The sequence continues at coordinate 5,659 of WRMA01000094.1, forward strand.
TCTACGTTAAATTTACCGACGCTGTGATAAATTTCGGAGCTGCTCTCGGCCTTGTCATATCCCCTGCCTTTCCGCGTCTTTACGTGGATAAACACGGGATTGTCTCTTGTCTTCGCTTCGTTTAACACCGCAAGCAGCTTATCTATCGAATGTCCGTCGACCGGTCCGAGGAAATCAAAGCCGACCTGTTCGAAAAAAGTCGCGTTGTAAAGCGAACGCCTTAGAGCCCTTACTATTTTCTGCGTGAATTTTACAAATATCTTACCCGCAAAAGGCATGGCCGATAAAATATTTTTAATTCTCTGCCTTAATTCGTAATACTTTTTCGTCGTTCTGATATTCGCCAGATAATCCGCGACCGTTCCGACGTTTTTTGAAATCGACATTTCGTTGTCGTTTAATATAACTATCAGATTTTTACAGTCCTTTGAATTATTCAAAGCCTCGTAAACGAGACCGCAGGTGAACGAGCCGTCCCCTATGACCGCAATAGCGCTGGCTTTTTTATTTTCCAGCATATTCGCGCGCGCAATCCCGATTGCGGCGGGCAGGGCCGTTCCGCTGTGCCCCGTTCCGACAGGGTCGTGTACGCTTTCGCTGATTTTCGGGAATCCCGAAATCCCCCCGTATTTTCTTAAACTGCAAAACCTGTCTTTTCTTCCGGTCAGTATTTTATGCGCGTAGCTCTGATGTCCGACGTCCCAGATTATTTTATCTTCCGGCGAATCGAAAACGTAATGCAGAGCGACGGAAGTCTCGACGATTCCCAGATTCGACCCGAGATGCCCTCCCGTGCGCGATATATTCCAAAGTAAAAATTCTCTTATCTCCCCCGAAAGCTCCTTAAGTTCCGGTATCTTTAAACTTTTCAGGTCTTCCGGGGAATTAATATTATCAAGAATCCTGAAGTCTTTTTGCGTTTCCGGCATTTTACCCTCTTTTATTTTTTTATTTTTGTCCCGAACTTAAATCCCGCGAAGAAATAGATTATTTTCGACGCGATATTTACTATATGGTTACTGTGATTAATCGCGACGCTTTTTCCGAACGCTTTTCCTCCGACCGTAACCGCCGCTACGCCCGCGGTGAGCGTAAACGTCCCGAACATATCCGCCCTTTCGCCGGCAAATAAAACCGCGGCTATCGCAATCCCCGTCGCTCCGCTCATAATTCCGGCGATATCGCCTATTACGTCGCAGCAGAAGCTCGAGACTTTCTCGGCGTTTCTGATTAATTTAACGGCGTATTTCGCCGACTGTATTTTTCTCGCCGCCATAGAGTGGAACTGTTTTTCTTCGGCGGTCGCGACGGACAGGCCGACTATGTCAAAAAGCACGCCTATAATTACAAAAAAAGCAAGAACGAGAAACGCGGCAAAAATATTTATGCCGCCCAGAACCTCGCCCGAAACAAAAGACAATATCCCGGTTATAAAAAAGCTCGCCGCAAAAACCGTCGCGATCCATTTATAGTCAAAGCCGAAACGCCCCGGCTTTTTTGTTTTCTTTATTTTTTTGATTCTTCTTCCCATCTTACTAATTCTATAATAGACTTCTTGCGAAATTAAAATCCTGATTGTAGGGGCGCGCATTGCGCGTCCGCAAAATCAACGCAGTTTTGACGTTTTTCAGA
>WRMA01000095.1 GCA_009777355.1 Oscillospiraceae bacterium
AGTTCCCTGACGATATTATCGAGCGTCGTTATTTTTTCGCCGTTTTCAGCGTTTCTGACTATAATCTTTTTGCCTTTTATATAATTATAATCGAAGGCGTGCATAGGCTGACCGTATTCGAGCATGACATAATTTGTTATATCGACTATATTATTAATCGGTCGTATTCCCGACGCTCTTAGTTTTGCCCTGAGCCATAACGGGGAAGTCTCTATTTTTACGTCTTTTATAACTTTCGCGCTGTATCTTGGACATAAATCATAATTTTTTACTTCGACGCCGAGATAATTTTTTATATCGTCTGTCTTATCTTCGAATCTTATTTCGGGAGTGTGGATTTTCAGCTCGCGATTTAGGGTAACCGCGCTTTCTCTCGCTATGCCGATTACAGAAAAGCAGTCGGCGCGATTCGGGGTGATTTCAAATTCAACGACCGCGTCGTCGAGAAGCAGCGCGCTTTTTATATCCCCGCCTATTTTTATATTATTTAAATCGTCTCCCTCAAAGACTAAAATCCCGTCTTCGTCCGCATACGGGAAATCGTGTTTCGTCAAGCCGAGTTCTTCAAGGGAACACAGCATACCGCGCGATTCGACTCCCCTGATTTTGCCTTTCGTGATTTTCTTTCCGCCGGAAACGACGGAATTATGCAGAGCGACGGGGATAATATCGCCGGCTTTGATATTTGTCGCGCCCGTTACGATTTGAACGGGTTCGCTCTCTCCGATATCGACAGAGCAGACGAGAAGCCTGTCCGCGTCCGGATGTTTTTCGACCGATAATAATTTACCGACCGTTATATTTTTAAGTTCGCCGGATAAAATCTCGAAATTCTCGACTTTTGAGCCGGAGTACGTCATTTTGTCGCAGTAATCTTTAACAGACTGCCTATCTATGTTTACAGCCTCGCCGCCGAGATATTCGGACAGCCATTTTACAGAAATTTTCATATTTTATTTTTCAAACCTTTCTATTCTATGATTTTTTTTAATTTAAAATTTATATAGCGCTCCGCTCTAAAACTGACGCAGGAATCTTATATCGTTTTCATATAAATTGCGTATGTCGTCTATGCCGTATTTTATCATCGATAAACGCTCGATTCCCATGCCGAACGCGAACCCCGTGTAAACCTCCGGGTCAATGCCGCAGCCCGCCAATACTTTCGGGTGGACTACTCCCGCGCCAAGCATTTCAAGCCAGCCCTCGCCTTTGCACAGCTGACAGCTATCTCCGTTTCCCTCGCATATAAAGCATTTGCAGTCTACCTCGACCGAAGGTTCTGTAAACGGGAAATAATGCGGGCGGAGTCTTATTTCCGTTTCTTCGCCGAATAATTTTATAAACGCAGTTTCGAGAGTTTCTTTTAAATCTATAAGCGTTATATTTTTGTCCACGACAAGTCCTTCGACCTGGTAAAAAACCGGCGTGTGCGATGAATCCTGGTCCGGTCTGTATACCCTGCCCGGGCAGATTATTTTTATGGGCGGCTTGTTATTTTCCATGTATCTGACCTGTACGCTCGACGTATGGCATCTTAACAAAATATCGTCCTCGCGTATTTCTTTTTCGTCTTTTCTTATATAAAAAGTATCCTGCAAATCTCTCGACGGGTGATTTTTCGGCGAATTTAGCGCGTCGAAATTATAATATGCGTATTCCGTTTCCGGTCCCTGCGCTATTTTAAATCCCATACCCGTAAATACTTCTTCAAGCTCCAGAGTGATCTGGGATATCGGGTGCCGTCTGCCTGTTTCGCGCCGTTTTGACGGCAGAGTTATATCTATTTTTTCTTCTGCGAGACGCTTTTGGGAATTTAAAATTTCAAGTTCCTTTTGTTTTTCTGAAATCAACCCGCCGATTTTCGTTTTTATTTCGTTGGCGTATGCGCCTACGGCGGGGCGTTCTTCGCTTGACAGAGTTCCGAGCCGCTTTAAGATATCGGTGATTCTGCCTTTTTTACCCAGATATTTTATTCTGACCTGTTCAAGAAGTTCTGAATTTATATCCTGATTTTTAATTTCCGCGGACGCTTCGTCCAAAATCTGCGACAGTTCGTTTTTCATATTCATAATTAATAAAATCCCTCTCTATATTTTTTTTATTCTTCTGTATATTCTATTCTTCGTCAACCGGATTAAAATTAACGGGGTCGCCGTCGTCAGATTGACTCGTTTCTTCCTCGCCGTCTCCGCCGCCGTCCGGCTGATTTTCGTTTTCGCCCTCGTTCCCATCGCCGCCGTTATCCGTTGGCGCCTCGGGTATATCTTCCGGAGGGTCGGCGTCTGTCGGTTCGGTTTCCGGCTCGGTTTCTGCGGGATTTAACGGTTCTTCAGTCGGTTCGGTTGACGGAGGAGTAGGCTGCGGCGGCGGGGTTGCGGGTTGGGTCGGCGGATTTGGCCGGGTTGCCGCGGGTCTTGCGGTCGTTGACGGAGGATTCGTCGTTACGGCGTTATTATTATTGTTATTGTTATTTGGGGAGGTCGGCGTATTAGTTGCGGGTTCGGGAATTGAGGGTTCGGGTTCAGGTTCGGGGTCTGCGGAATTTAACGGCGCCGTCGTCTGTTCGGGAGACCCGATGGCAGACGGTTCGTCTTCAAAATTTTCAGCGTCGCCGTTTTCTCCGCGTATATCGTCTATATTCGAATCGGCGGCTATGCCGTCGTCCGGCTCCGGATTCCCTGAAAACAACTCGCCTATATTATCTAAGTTTACTTTCTGCATAATCAAAATAAACATGAGGATAATCGCCGCTCCGAGAAAAGCTATAACGGACCAGTAGATTCTGTTTTTTTTCGCGGACGACGGATTTTTTGCGGAAGATTTCGGCTTTGACTTTATTTTAAAATCGGAAGAATCCGAGTCTGAACTCTCTGCTCCGTCCGGATTTTCATAGCCGTCCCCTCCGAATTTGCTCGCGTTAAGCTTGGAGATATCCGCGGCTATGTCCGCGATTATTTCGTCGGGTATTATTTCGTTATCTCTCTTGTTCGATTTATTCTTTGAGTTTTCGTCGCCGAAGCTCGTGTTTATAAAATCGTCTATGATATCCATATAAGACGACGCGCCGTTTTGATTTACGCCTTTGCCGCTGTCTTCCGGGTCCGAGTCGTACGAATAGAATATAGGCTCTCCGTTTTCGTCGAAATTTATCATCCCTCCCCGTCCGGAGCCGGGGCGGGAATTTATCCCGTTGATTTTATTATATTCGCTCCGTTTGACTTCGTCTTCGAGAACGGAGACGGCTTCGTTGAGAAGCTTCATTTTTTCCTCCGCGAAGCTCGTGTCTCCTTTGTATGTGTCGGGGTGATATTTTTTCGCAAGGGTTTTATAGGCGTTCCTTATAACTTCGACCGAAGCCGAGGAAGAAATCTCCAGAAGTTCGTAATAGTTCATAATAAATAACTCTTTTCGCAATAAATTACATATTTTTTATACTTTAAATATTAATATTAAAATATCATTATAATATTTTTCTGTTAACTCTGTATTAAATATCGGTTAAAGTATTTCGAAACGGTAAAAATATATTTAATTATATTTTTAATATTTTGTTGATATTTTACGTAAAGTATGATAAAATATTTGTATGCGTATAAAACGCGGTTATGATTGGAGGTATAAACTTTGGTATATTTCGGTGAAAACAACGAATATATTCTCTGCGAATGCGAGGCCTGCAAGAGCGAGATGTATATCGAACGCAGTACGGTGTCGGAAGAGGACGCTTACTCTTACCATCTTTACATACCCATAAAATGCAGGTGCGGTTCGGTAGACGAATATATAAACCGTTCGAAAAAATCCTGCCGCAGTATAAAGGCCGAGCTTTCGGACCTGCTTGAGCTTCTCCGCAGACAGCAGGCGGTGTCGAATAAGATAGGCGAGATAACCGCGGAACTAAACAAAAGATTCGTTCCGCCCTCGTTCCTGCAGTCAATCGCGAAAGACTTCGTTCTTTCTTTGAGAGTATTTTTAATACTTCTGGGTTCTGTTATAGGCGTGGAGATTTTTCTGTTCATCATCTCCGCCCTGATGTTCTTTTTCGGGCTGGTTTTCACTATGCCGGATTTGTCGAGGGCGGGGAACGAGCTTTTTTATCACGTGAACATATTCAAAAACAGCGGAGGTTCGCTTTTGTCGAGGTTCGGCATGGCCGAGAATTATAATCCGTTAAACGCTGAACTTGCGGGGGAGCAGTTAATCTACGATTATATACCCTATGCCGTAACCGGCGTTATAATCATGGTCTTTTACGCTTTTCTCGCCGTTTTGATTGTAAGGGTCGGGATAAGCGTCACGAAGATAACGTTTTTCGCCAGTAAAGTGGTAAACCAGAAAATAAGAGTGAATCAGAGACGGGAGGAATACAGGAGGCAGCTTGACGATTCGGGTATAATATACCAGAATTTGTCCGAGCAAATCGGCGAGTTTACCATACTTCCACCGGACTATAAAAATCTGCGCGCCGCCGATATGATACTCAGATTATTCATAAACAACAGGGTAGACACTATAAGGGAGGCCGTGAATCTCTTTCACGAGGAAGATTTCAGGAACAGGATTCTCGAATACGAAAAGGGTCTCTACAACGAAGCGAGGCAGACCAGGCGTTATACTAAGGCTCTATATATGATAACTTCCGACGATAATATAAAAGTGGACGTAAGGGACGTGAGGGAAGAATCGGGCGATTCGGACGCGGCGGCGGTCGGCGAGATGTTAAGGGACGCTCTCGCGAAAATAAAAAAGCGTTCGAGTCAGAAGCAAATCCCCCCGGCTTCCGGCTCTCCCCGGAGAAAAACGCCGGAAGAGTCCGTACTCCCGGATATAGCTGAAATCCCGGAATCCGTAAATCCGGGGGAAACGGGCAAGCTTCCGGAGAAACCGAACGAGACAGGGGAAACAAATAAATCCGAAGATGTTTCCGAAAATAAAGGCGGCGGGGAAACCGAAGAAACGTCCGGAATACTGAACGCGGTCTTTGAAAACTCGCCGGAAAATTAAAATTTAACAAAGCGTTCGGGTTTTAATATGACGCGCTGTTGTCATATTAGACGTGATATAATAGGGTTTGTTCCGGATATTGTTTCCGGAGCGAATCTATTTTATAAGGATAAGAGAAAAATATGCCGGAAAAACAAAATCAGAAGCAGCAGAAACAGTCCAAAAACCATATTATAATCAAGGGCGCGAGAGTCCATAATCTAAAAAATATCGACGTTCAAATCCCAAGGGATAAGTTCGTCGTCTTTACGGGTCTTTCGGGCTCGGGGAAATCTTCGCTCGCCTTCGATACTATTTACGCCGAAGGGCACAGGAGATTCGTCGAATCCCTGTCGTCTTACGCGAGGCAGTTTCTCGGTCAGCTCGACAAACCCGACGTCGATTACATAGAGGGTTTATCCCCGTCGGTTTCGATTGACCAGAAGACGACGTCGAGGAATCCGCGTTCGACTATCGGCACGATTACCGAAATTTACGATTATCTCCGTCTTTTGTTCGCAAGGGTCGGAGTTCCCCACTGCCCCGTCTGCGGCGCGATTATAAAGCAGCAGACCGTCGACCAGATTATCGACCGTATTCTCGAAATTCCGGACGGGGTCAGATTCTACGTTTTGTCGCCGGTAATAAAAGGCAAGAAAGGCGTCCACGAAAAAGTTTTCGAGGACGCGAAAAAAAGCGGCTTCGCAAGAGTGAGGGTAGACGGCAGTATTTACGACCTTGGCGAAGAAATCAAACTCGACAAAAACAAGAAACATAATATAGAGATATTAGTAGACCGTCTGGTTATGAGAGAGGATATAAAAAGCCGCCTGACGGATTCTGTGGAGACCGCGTCGAATTTATCGAACGGCATAGTTATTATATCGGTTCTGGATAACGATTCAGATAATAATAATAATTTAAATGCGCAGTCTGAAGATATCGTCTTTTCGCAGAATTATGCGTGCGAGGAACACGGCGTAAGCATAGGCGAACTCGCTCCGAGAATGTTTTCGTTCAATTCTCCGTTCGGCGCGTGTCCGGACTGTTCGGGTCTGGGGGTTAGACAGCAGGTTTCCGCAGATAAGTTATTGTGCGACAAATCGCGCTCCCTGCGTACGGGAGCAATCGCCGCCAACGGGTTCAAGACTATGGACAACGAAACGTACGGCGAAATAATGCTCGAAGCCGTGGGCAGGGAAAACGGCTTCACTCTCGATATGCCGATTGCCGAATATTCAGAGAGCGCCCTTAACGCCCTTCTATACGGCACGGGTTCGAGGGAGTATCCGGCTCAGAAAGGCAGGCATAAATTTAATTTCAAGCACGAAGGCATAGTGAACACGATAAGCAGACGCTACCGCCAGACCGGGAGTCCGGGGGTAAAGGCGGAAATCGAAAATCTCATGGAGGACGTGAACTGCCCGTCGTGTTCGGGTATGCGTCTCAAAAAAGAATCCCTTTCGGTTAAAATACAGGGTATGAGTATCTACGACGTATGCGTTCTGTCGATTCTCGACTCGAAAAAATTTTTCGACGATATAAAATTCGACGCGAAAGACTCCGTTATCGCGAGAGACATAATAAAGGAAATACGCGAACGTCTCGGATTTCTCGTGAGCGTCGGGCTCGATTATTTAACGCTTGAAAGAAGGGCGGGAACTTTATCGGGAGGTGAAAGCCAGAGAATCAGACTGGCCACGCAAATCGGCTCATCTCTAATGGGGGTTTTATATATACTCGACGAGCCGTCCATAGGCTTGCACCAGAGAGACAACTCTAAACTAATAACGGCTCTCAAACGCCTTCGCGACGTGGGCAATACGGTTATAGTCGTCGAACACGACGAAGAGACTATCGAAGAGGCCGATTATATAGTGGACCTTGGTCCGCGCGCGGGAGTGAACGGCGGAGAAGTCGTCGCCGCGGGAACCGTCGCTCAGGTCAAAAAAATGAAAAACTCAGTGACGGCCGATTTTTTAAGCGGCAGGAGAAAAATAAAAACGCCTTCTCCCGAAGAGAGAAGAAAAGCGTCGGGAAATTCTATAAAAATAATAAACGCGAGAGAAAATAATCTGAAAAATATCGACGTGGAGATTCCGCTCGGGCTTTTCGTGTGCGTCGCCGGGGTTTCGGGTTCGGGCAAATCCTCGCTGATTAACGAAATCTTATATAAGAAACTCGCGAACGAACTGAACAGGGCGTATACTAAGGCGAGAAATTTCGACAGGATAGA
>WRMA01000096.1 GCA_009777355.1 Oscillospiraceae bacterium
CCTCCACGGAGGGGAATTTTCACTCAACTCCGCCGTTTTATTAATTCCCCTCCGTGGAGGGGTGCCGTCCGCAGACGGCGGGGTGGTCGTATTTCGGTTTTGAAAGAGGTCTTTCACATTATTTTCAGATTATTTATAATCAGCTCAAATTCAGCGTCCAGATAATCCGCCGCTCTCCTGCACATCAACATTCTCGACAGGAATATCTCGAAATAATCCATAACCGAACAAACGGACGTATCGATATCGAGATTAAGCGTTATTTTTTTCACGCCGTTATTTATAGCCGAAATACTGCCGTTCGTTACCGCGTAATTTACCCGGTCGTGAATATCCGCGAGAATCTTGTCCATATCGGTTTCTGTCACCCTCGAACGCCTAACGTCCGATTTGTCCGCGAGAATCAACGCCGCCGCGATTATATTAACCGGACGGCCGGTCTCCTCGTCGTGATTGCCAATCGCGCAGATTACCGACGCGGTTTCAGAATACGGCATACTATATTCAGAGAGAATACCCTCCGCGAGTACGGCCCCCGTCAATGCGTGGCCGCTTCTGTTCACCATGTTGCCTATGTCGTGGAGAAGCCCGGCGATTTTCGCAAGCTCGCATTCTCTCTCGGCGTAACCCAGTTCGGTCAGCAGGGAAGAAGCCGTATCGGCCGTTTTATAAACGTGGGCAAAAGAATGTTCGGTAAAACGCAGAGCCCTGAGGGCGTCGTCTCCGGCCTTTATATACGCCCTCACTTTTTCGTCGTCTTTTATTATATCAAAGGTGATTTGATTCATGAAAATTTTTTTCCTCCGGATAATATAAACCAATGGGACGGATTTATTTTATCCGCCCCAATATTTTAACAGACCTCTTGTGAAATTAAAACCCCGACCGTAGGGGCGCGCATTGCGCGTCCGCAAAATCAACGCAGTTTCGACGTTTTCCAGACGGACGGCCAATGGCCGCCCCTACTGTTAGTTAGTCCGTCGGCGGGTTAGTCTGGGTTCTCACTTCGGCGTGGAAATCGGTCCAGCCCGCGGCTTCGAACTCCGGCGTTACGAATCCCGCGATATAATCGTCTATGTCTTCGTATTCGGACGGGATATTTCCGTTTATCAGTATATTATAGAATCTCTCTCCCAGAGAATTTAACTCCGGGATAGCTTCTTCGGCGTCGGCCGTAAGCTTCGTTTTGTCGAAATAGAAATTCAAGAATACCGAACTGACGACGTTTAGATTATGGACTTTCGCGAGCTGCCATTTGTTCGGGTGGTCTCCGACCGCTAAATCCGCGATGAAGTGGTTGCCCGTATGGTCCATGTTCATCATGTAATCGTCGTTTATATATTCTATTCTGCCGTCGTCGTTATAGAAATGATGCGTTCCCGGAACTCCGTACTGGAAAATATTCTTAAATTTCGAGTTTGTATTGAGCAGGGTTATTATTTCCATACAGCGCATTACGGGTACTTTCGACGACACGGAAACGGCGTACATGGATTTCTGGAGCTCCTCTTTCGAAGCTATCGGGTGAGCGTATAATATATACTCGTAGTCAAAACCGTTCGCAGCGTCTATAATCTGACGGTTCATCATATCTTCGAGAGTTCCCGTGATTAGATAAGCCGCGCGCTCCCTGTCGTCTGGAATCTGCGAAGTTTCAAACAATCCCAGTTCTCTGAATTCCTGATTTAATTTCGCGATAGCGGTAAACGAAGCGTGAGTATATTTATTCTGCATGGCTATGCTCGCGGGTTCGAGATTCGTGACCGCCGGGGTGTTTCTCGGAGGCAGCGTCGTCGCGGGTATAGTCGTACTCGCGGTCTCTTCGACGATAAGCTGACCGTCCGCGTCCGTCGGAGGTTCAGTCGGCGCTCTCGTCGGAGCTTCGGTCGGTTCCTGTTCGGGAGTGTACACGAGAGGACGCGCGGTTCCGACCGCTCCGAGACTCGAAACGGACGGGAAATACGGCATATCAGGGAACAGCGACTCATAATTTTTCAACGGAACGAACGGGCCTTCGATAAGCGCGGCTCCCGGTCTGTTCGCTTTGACCCAGGCTAAATAATCCGTAAGGTGATTGTACTCGCTCAGTCTGTCGAGATTAACGACGCTTAACCTGTCCTCGGCTTCGTCCGCGGCCAGACTAAGATTATACGCTTCGGCATAGAGATTATACTCTTCGGCGAGGCGTTTGTTCACGGCGATATATGTAGCCGTCCCTATCGCTTTATTCGTCGGGATGGCGAAAGTCCTCTCGTTATATGTTCCCGCCATCATAACAGACGGATGTATATACTCCCTCAAAACTTTCGCCTTCGTGGTAAGCTCGTCGTCGACGCTCTCCAGGCGGCTGTCCTCGAGAAGCTCGGCGAACATATCGCTCGACGTCACGAGAAAGATATCTATCTGATTCTCGGTTATTTCGGGCCACTGGATTCTCTGGGTGTATAACTCGGTCGTTCTGGGAGGTTCGGTCGGTTTCCTCGTTGCGGGCTGGGTTATTCCCGCGGCTCTCTCTTGTCTCGCGCGGTCTTGACTCGCCCTTCTCAGCGACGCCTCGATTGACGCCTCTTCTTTGAGTTTCTCCTCTTCTTCGTCGTAGACTTCGAAGCGTCTCGCTATTTCCGCTTCGTATTCGCTTTGGGTAAGACCTACGAGCTTGATTCTCGTCGTAAATCTCGACTCTGTTATTAAGTTAAGCTCTTTTTCGACTTCGGCGATTCCTTCCGGGGTCGTCGAGTCTCCGACAATAGTCAGAAGGGTCAGGGTAACGGGTCTCCTGTTCGCGACGATGTCCACGATACTGTCTCCGGACTGGCAGCTCGTCATAAACATCGAACCTGCCAAGCACAGAATCAGCATAACGCAGACGCAGCTCGCTTTTCTTCTTTTGATTTTTCTAATCATTTCGGGTAAAGCCTCCTTGAAATATATTTTTATCTGGAATTTATAAATGTCTGTCTAAAATCTTATCCAGACGTTTGATTTTAATATCTATAGTTTTATACGCTCTGAAACCGAGAGAGCCGAGAACCAGAACCTGCAGAACGCGCGCCGCGGTCTCTATGCCGTATATAGCCGAATGGACGATATTTATTATATAACTCAGGTTCGCCCTTTCGGCATAGTCGGCGCCGGGATTGGCTATATTGTAACCGCTCGAAACCGCGTTGAGCATATAATATAATAAATTCGCCGCAAACCCCGTCAGCATACAAATTATCGTGAGCGAAACGGTCATAATCAACGCCTTAACGGCCGTTCTTTTGAGTAATTTATTATCCTCAAAAAACAAAACGTAACCCGAAGCGAGCATAACGGCGGTCACGCCGCCCGTCGCTCCGATAAAATAAAGCGCCGCGGCGAACAATTCCGGCGAAATCCCCAGTCTGCTTTTCTCCATATCCATATCCTACATATAAATTACAAGACCAAATTGTGTCGTAGGGAACGCATTTATGCGTTCCGTAAAAACAGAATCCTAATATAAATTACAAGACCAAATTGCGTTGTAGGGAACGCATTTATGCGTTCCGTAAAAACAGAAAACCGCGTATATCCGCGGAACGGATAAATCCGTTCCCTACGATTCGTTATTTTTTCGTTTGTTATTTTACCGTCGGAATTTATATACGATAACCAATATAAAATATAATACAACATGCTATGACAAACATTTTACACTAAAAAAGCAAAACTGTCAAGCATAAATTTGTATAAAAACACTATATAAACTAAAAACTTTTTATGTACGGACGATTAGATTTGTTAATTTTTTATAAATTTAAATCTAATCGAGATAGTCTTTGAGCCTTTTAGAGCGGCTCGGGTGACGCAGTTTTCGCAGCGCCTTCGCTTCGATTTGCCGGATTCTCTCCCTGGTTATATTGAAAACTTTCCCCACTTCTTCGAGGGTTCTCGTCCTCCCGTCCTCAAGCCCGAACCTGAGCTTTAAAACGTGCTCTTCCCTCGGAGTCAGCGTGTGGAGCACCTCGCACAGCTGCTCCCGCAGAAGAGTATAAGACGCGGCCTCGGCCGGGGCGGGAGCGCTGTCGTCCGGCACGAAATCCCCCAGATGGGAGTCGTCCTCCTCTCCTATGGGCATTTCCAGAGACACCGGCTCCTGCGCTATTTTCATAATATCCCGGACTTTGTCGACCGACATATTCATCTCCAGGGCGACCTCCTCGGGCGAAGCCTCGTGACCAAGGTCTTGATGGAGCTGCTTTGAGATTTTATTAACTTTATTTATAGTCTCGACCATGTGGACCGGGATTCTAATCGTTCTCGCCTGGTCCGCAATCGCCCTCGTAATCGCCTGCCTTATCCACCACGTCGCGTAAGTCGAAAACTTATAGCCTTTCTGATAATCGAACTTTTCGACGGCCTTTATAAGCCCGAGATTCCCTTCCTGGATTAAATCAAGAAAAAACATCCCCCGTCCGACGTATCTCTTCGCTATGCTTACCACGAGCCTTAAATTCGCCTCGACTATCTTCTGCTTCGCGAATTCGTCGTTTTCGGCCATCCTCTTCGCGAGGCTAATCTCTTCGTCCCCGTCTAAAAGAGGCACTTTGCCTATCTCTTTAAGATACATTCTGACCGGGTCGTCGATTGCGAGTCCCTCGACCTGCGCGAGCATCTTCTCCATATCCTCGGGACTTTCGAGCTTCTCCACCTCCGTGTTTATGTCCTCGAACTCCGGGACTTCCTCCTCTAAATATCCCGTCGCCTCGATACCCAAAGTCTCGAGAGCCTCGTATAATTTATCCAGCTGTTCGGAATCGCAGTTCAGCTCAAACTCCGCCAGCTCCTCGTTCGTAACCGCTCCCTTAACTTTGATTTTCTCTATTATGTCGGCTATCTCTACTTTCTTTTCCTCTGTCATAATATTTTATTTATCCCCCTTCTTTAACTTTTCAGCTTTTCTTTCCCGCGGGTTACGCGCTTGACGTATTTACTATCTTTGCCCTCTTTCGTAAAGAGGGTGCCGTCCGCAGACGGCGGGTGTTTCTGTCTCCCCTCGCGCAGCATCAAATTTCAAAAACACCCGTCAGCCGCTAACGCGGCTGCCACCCTCTTTAAAAAAGAGGGCTTTGGCGCAAATTTAAACGAACTTCTTCAGCTTTTCTCCCGCTAACTTTTCCCGTCTTTGCTTTTCGATAAAATTCTGCATTACCTCGTCTCCCATAGCCGCGATTTCTTTTAGATTTACGTCTTTCTCCTCATAGACCTTATTCTGTTTCCTTAACGCCTCTATAAAATTTTCAAGCTCGCTTTTTATATTTATTCCCGGAACCTGAACCGAAAAAACCGTTCCCGTAACCCTTCCCGCCTCTTCGGCCGTCAAATCTTTAATTACCATCGCTATGTCAAAACTATTATTATTATTTTCCAAAGCGTTTCTATATAAATTATATATTTTCCTGTTAAACCCGCTCACGAATAAATCCTCCGGCAATATGTCCTTTACCCCCGGGTAAACCTCCGGATATTTAAACAATATCCCGAGAATAATATCTTCTTTCTTCACGGATTCGGGATATTTCGCCCTGTCGGGATTTATTCTGTCTCCGTAACCCTCGGTCTTACGTATCGCTCCGCTCAACATATCGGCCTTCTCTTTTCTCTTTCTCGCGGACGACAGCCTTTTTATTTCTTTAAGCACGGTCTCGGCCGTCATTTTATATTTACCGGCGAGCTTTACCCCGTAAACCTCTCTCTCGACCTCCGAATTTATCCCGGCGATTTCGGCGCACGATTCTTTCAGCGCTTTTATTCTCTCTTCAGCGTTATTAAAATTATTATTATTATCAAGATTATATTTTTCGTAAATAGCGTCGAGCCTGCTGTCTATGTAACCCTTCGGCTTAACGAGCCGGTTTTCTAATTTTTCCCTGCCGTATCTCGCTATAAACTCATCGGGGTCTTTCGCGTCTCCCAGAGACAAGACTTTTACTTCTATTCCGGCCTCTCCCAAAAAACCGGCCGCCTTACCCGTCGCCCTTTTTCCCGCGTCGTCGTTATCGTACGCGAGAACGGCCCTCTTCGCGTATTTCGACATCAGCCTCGCCTGTTCCTCGGTCACGGCAGTTCCGAGAGTCGCGACCGCGTTCGTGAACCCCGCCTGATGCATCGCTATAACGTCCATGTATCCCTCGCACATTATAAAATAATCGAATTTCTTGCCCGTTCCCGAGCCTATGGAGTTTTTCGCGAAATTCAGGGCGTATAAATTCCTGCTTTTTTTAAACGCCGGAGTATCTGAAGTGTTTATATATTTCGGCATAATATTATCTCCCATAGCTCTCCCGCCGAACGCAATAACGTTCCCCGAAACGTCGATTATGGGAAATATGATTCTCCCTCTGAAATAATCCATAAAATCCCCGTTTTTCGTCACTCCGCACAAAAACGCGGTTCTCTGCTCCTCTTTCGTAAAATTTTTATCAGACAAATATTTCGTCAGCCTGTTAAAGGAATTTGAAGCGTAACCCAGACCGAAACGTTTTACCGCCGCTTGTTTCACTCCCCTGTTCAAAATATATTCGAGAGCGTTCCGGCTTTCAGAATTATCCGGGTCGACTAAATTATTGTGAAAATATCTCGCCGCTTCAAGATTAAGCTCGAGAACTCTCTTCTGCCTAATAACTTTCGCCTTATATTCCCCGCCGTCCTCCGGAACCGGTATATTGGCGCTCTCCGCGAGCTTCGTCACCGCCGTTACGTAATCCGTATTTTCGATAAGCATAATAAAAGTTATGACGTCTCCTCCCGCTCCGCAGCCGAAACAGTAGAAGAACTGCCCGCTTTTATTGACCGAGAAAGACGGCGTCTTCTCGCTGTGGAACGGACACCGCGCAACGAGATTAGACCCCGCCGCTTTGAGCGGCGTATATCTCGATATTATATCCTCTATATCGTTCCTGAACTTAACCTCTATTAAAAACTCGTCTGAGAATCTCATTTTATATTCATATCTCTATCTTTTAATCTTTAAATTATACTATACGTATTTATTCACGTGTTACGCGCCTCATGTATTTACTATCTTTGCCCTCTTTCGTAAAGAGGGTGCCGTCCGCAGACGGCGGGTGTTTTCGTCTCCCCGTATGCAGCATCAAATTTCAAAAACACCCG
>WRMA01000097.1 GCA_009777355.1 Oscillospiraceae bacterium
TCGCGAAGAAGCTTACACGCCAGACTCGTGGACTGACCGCCCGAATCATACGGCGGCGACAGCTCCGTTATATCAATCCCCGCTATATTTTTGTTTAGTCTTAAAACTTCAGAAACAGCAGTCAAAAGCTCGCAGAATCTCACTCCGCCGGCTTCCGGGGTTCCCGTTCCCGGCAGGTCGGCGGGGTCGAGAATATCCAAATCAATCGTGAAATATACGGGCTTATTTTTTATTTTATTTAACGTCTCTTCAAGATTTTTGAAATTAAATTTATTTATAAAATTATGTTCTTCGCAGAATATAAATTCTTCGCGTTCGCCGCTTCTTATGCCGAACTGATAAATTTTGTTATCCCCGACTAAATCGTGGCATCTTCTCATGACGGTCGCGTGGGATAATTTTTCGCCTAAATAATTATCGCGCATATCGGCGTGAGCGTCAAAGTGAATTATATTTAAATCAGGATATTTTTTAAACGCCGCGCGAACCGCTCCGAGAGTGACGAGATGCTCTCCTCCCAGCATAACGGGAAGTTTATTTTTATCCAGTATTTCTTTCGTAAACTCTTCGATTTGCGAGAGGATTTTTTCTGTATTGCCGAAACACAGCTCGATATCTCCCGCGTCGAAAAATTTTATATCGCCTAAATCCCTGTCCAGATACGGACTGTACGTCTCGATTGAGTAACTCTCGTTTCTTATTGCCGCGGGAGCGAAACGGGAGCCGGGTCTGTACGACGCAGTTCCGTCGGACGGAGCGCCGAATATAATTATACCGCTCCCGTCAAAGTCTTTATTACAGCCTATGAATTTACTCATAATTCCCCCAAAAGTTCTTTGACATAATTCGGCAGGGCGAAACAGCCCGTATGCAAATCAGTATTATAATACCTCGTCTTTATTCCCAAACTATTCCATATATCGCTTTTCAGATTTTTTACCGGGTGAAAATCCTCCGATTTCGACGAGAAACCGAAGAGCCAGTGACCCGACGGATAACTCGGGATATGCGCCTGATAAACCAGACTTACGGGAAAAATACCTTTTATTTTTTCGTTTATTTTCGATACGGCTTTCGCGTCGTTTTCATAAAACGGACTCTCGTGCTGGTTTATTAATATTCCGTTATTTTTTAAGGCGTTGTAACAGCTGCCGTAAAATTCTTTTGTGAATAAACCCTCTCCGGGACCGAACGGGTCGGTCGAATCTATAATAATCAAATCGTAAACAGAATTTTTATTCCTCGCGAATTTTAAACCGTCCTCAAAAAATATATTAACCCTGGGGTCGTTTAATTTATGCGAAGTATTGGGCAGATATAATAAACACGCGTCTACTACGTCTTTGTCTATTTCTGCCATGTCTATATTTTCAATACCGGAATATTTCGCCAGTTCCCTGACCGTTCCTCCGTCTCCCGCCCCAATCACGAGAATATTTTTTATACCGGGATTAACCGCCATCGCGACGTGCGTTATCATCTCGTGATAGATAAACTCGTCTTTTTCAGTAACCATTAAAAAGCCGTCCAGCGTCAAAATATTGCCGAATTCTTCAGAATAAAAAATATCTATTCTCTGAAATTCGCTTTTTTTGCCGAACAGCTGCCTGTCCGTTTTTATCGAATACTTAATATTTTCAGTATGATATTCAGAGAACCACAAATCCATTCTTTACTAAATCCTTTTTTATATTTTTATAAATATCTATAATATTTCGACCGTATATTTTTTTATTATATTACACGGATGATACGACATTTTGGAAATCCTGAGGTTTTCGTCGCCCGCGTCGTCTTCCCTGTTTATATATTCTATATTATTTTTATTATTTATAATATATTTCGCGAATTCGTTCACGATTGTCTGATACGCTCCCCTGAAGCTTATATCCGCTTTTTCCGCGTGAACAAACAAAGTGTCTCCGCAAACCTCGCCCAGAGCGAACCCCGCGGGAAGTCCGTTTATATATAATATTATCCCGGTTTGCCCGTATATTTCAAAATTATCTAATATTTCAAAAATTTTTCCGGCTTCTTCAGTCAGCGCGGGGGAGTTTTCATAATAGCTTTGATTTTTTTCTATATGCTTTACGAGAAAATTTCTTATATCTCCGAGATTGTCTTTGTTTACGCCTTTTATTTCATGATTTACAAAATTACGCCTGAAATAATTTATATGATTTCTCTGTCCGTTATATTTTCTGCCGGAAAGTTCAGCCAAATCGGACGCTTTATATAAATAGTCCGACGAATTTCCCTCATAGATTTTATTTATATTTTTATATACGCTCCCTATTATCTCCGTATCTTCGTCCGTCGCGGCGAATATAATCATCCTGATTTTATTTTCCCGGCAGTAAATCTCTATCCGGTTCAGCGAATCTTTAATTTCCTCATAATTTCTCCCCAGAGGCATAGCGAACACGATATTATTATTATTATTTATTCTTCCCCTGAATATAAAATTCCGATTATATTCCGCGTATTCCATAGAGAAGAAATCGCGCCATATAAAAGTTCCGCCTACCGTATTGTCGCAGGACCTGTTTTTTGAGAGTTTAAAGTACGGCTTTATTATTTCAATATCCGTCAGTTCAAGTTTTTTAAACAAAAGCATTTATTATTTTCCAACCCTCGTTATCCTGTTTATTCTCTTATCCGTGAAAATATCGAGTTCATCGCGGCTTTTAGTCGAAAACTCGCTCACGACCGCGCCTTCGGGTCCGCCCTTGAACCAGTGCTTCGTGTTCGGCCCAAGCGTGCGCTGCTCTCCGGGATTTAATATTATCTCATGGAAAACAGTATAGCTTCCCTCCGGCGAATCCGGAGGATTCGTCTGCCTGCTTTCTGTTTTTTCCCCTTCTACGTATAAATAAACCCTGCCGTATCTGCACCTGAACGTTTCCTCTTTGCCCGGTTCCCCGTCAACGCCGGGATGCAGATGCTCCGGGCAGGTCTGCCCGGGCAGCATTACGAGTTCTTTCGCGCATACCCTGTCCGTGTTTACATAGACCAGAATTATTAACCCCGTCGTTTCCGGTTCGCCGAGTCCGAAGTCCGCTACCTCGATATTATTTTCTTCTTCGTCCGTTATAATTATTCCCGCTTTTCTGAAATATTCGAGCGATTTCTGCGTAATTTCAATTTTTTGTTCTTTTGAGACCATATATTTTTACTCCCGGTAATATTAAATATTAAAAATATTTGACTTGCCATATGTTTTTATTTGCCTTATTGTAACACAAATATATATAAAAACTATTTTCGGGCGTTCTTGCTTTCGGCTTAACTCTCTTAAAATAAACCTCTTTACAATAATTTTTCTGTTTCGTATCGCTTGTCACAGAAAAGGTTTTCATGCCTTCCGAAAGTCCTTTACCCGTATATTTTATATACGCTTCTTTTTTCGTCCAGATTTTAAAGAAATTATTTATATATTCGCTCTCTCTTTCTTCGCTTTCTTTATCCGAAGAAACTAAACTGTCCAGAAATTTATTTTCCTGAACGCTGAAGAATCTCGCCGCGATTTTTTTCAGATTGTCCGTATTTTCAACGTTTTTTTTCTGGCAGTCCGCGCCTATGTTGAAACAGGCGACGGCGCACACGAGCATATGTCCGCTGTGAGAAAGCGAGAAAAAAACGGAAATATCCATTTTATCCCTCTTATTTTCGCCTGTTTTATATATGCCGTCTATAAACGGTTTGCCGTATTCGTTCTTTGAGAAAACGATTTCTATATCCCGTTCCCTCTCTCCTATAAAATTGCATATGCATTTTTTCGCGAACGCAAGCGAAATTTTTTTGTCGTTCAGTATATACTTACGCCATCTTGCGGTTCTCGTGTCTTCGCATACGTAAATTTTCATAAAATCATACCTCCGTGAGGGCGTCGATTACGGCTATGGCGTTTTCGAGGGGAGTTTCCGGCTGAAACGGCTTCGCGGGGGCTAAAATATAGCCGCCGTTTCTACCCAGTTCGGCCTTTAATTTTTTTATATGTTCTTTTATTTCGGAGGGTTTCCAGAACGGGATAACGCTCTGACTTCCCAGAGTTCCCCAAAATCCCAGCTTATCCCCAAATTCCGCCTTTAACTTGAACGGGTCCATGCCGTACGCCTCCGGCTGAACGCTCTCGAGCATATCCAGACCTATTTCTATTGCGTCGGGGATTATATCGTAAACGCTGCCGCAACTATGAGAAATTACATATTTCCCCTGTTCGTGGACTTTATCATACACTCTTTTCCATGCGGGCTTTATAAATTTACGCCAGTTTTCTGGACCGATTATCACCCCTGTCTGCGAACCCCAGTCGTCGCCGAACAGAAAAGCGTCGGCCTCGACGTCCGCGCAGTATTCGACCATCTGAACGTATAAATCCGTGATTCTATGCACGAGTTCGGCGTAAAAATCCGGTTCGGCGGCGATATTGCACATAGTGTTCTCGAATCCGCAGATTCTCCACGTCTGTTCAAAAATCCCCCAGCCCATATTTATTATTCTGAACAAACCGGGGTTTGATTTAATTTCGGCTCTCGCGTATTTTTTCATGTCGGATTTTTCAAAAGTTCCGACAAAATCATATATACTCGGAAAGACATAGCTGTTAAAAGACGGTTCGGGAAGTACGGGAGTTTCAAGATGCCAGGGGAGTTTGTCCGTACGCCAGACAGAACCGAAAACGTCTCTGACCCTGTCGTTTCCGATATGTATTTCTCTCGTCGTGCTTATGTTGAACGGCGAATGAATAAACTGCCTGGTTTTTTCGCGCCAGTTCACGCCGTAATATTTATTGACTTTTTCTTCGAGAGCGGGGCAGTCGAAACCGATAGTATACGGGACGATATTACCCGGATTTGATTTGCGCTGCATAGTATTTAATAAAATTTCGCGGGAAGTCATAATTAAAAGCCTCCGTTTATTTAATTTTTTTATTTATATCAAAAACAAATGCGTTTAATAATATTATATCAAATATAAAACAATAAATCAATAAATTTTAGAAATAAAATTAAATTTTGGTCTATAATCAATAAAATTCAAAAATAATCTCAAAACAACAAAAGAACGCCCGGACTAATATCCGGGCGTTTGCTGTTCTACTACATTATAATGCATTTTTTTGCTGAAAATTTATAATATTTGTGTCATTGCCTACTGCTTATTTTCAACTACTTAATTTTTCTCACAGGACGCAAAATTTGATAGCCCAGCCCTTCGGGATAATGGCACTGGTAATCCTGACACTTGTCCTCATTCCATTCATAGCCTATCGTCGCAGGGTCGAAATTCCAGGCAAGTTCTTCCACCCTTTTCATAACTTCGTCGTTTTCCGTTTCATAATCAAACGGCGGGTGAGAGAAAATAATATACTCGCTTTCTTCAAATACTCCTCTGATTTCGAAACCTTCGGGAATTTCGACTTCATTGTCAACATCAAGTCCAAGCCCGTAAAAATAGCTTCTCTCTCCGTTATTCCATTCCCAACCTGCCGTATGAGCCGTTATATACGGGTGACAGTCTTTGAAACCCGATACAATCCCGGTAGTCAGTCCGCAATCGTGACCCGCCCAAATCTCTCCGTTTTTCGTCATGGAACGCTTGTAAACGCCAAGATATTTATGCGCGCCGACAGTTTCGATAAAATAAGATGCTTCTACTATATTACTCACGTTTCGTTCTCCTTTTTTAATATAATTTTCAGGAGAAATATAAATTTTACTCATAGATAACGGAATAGGAACAGGATTTTTTCTGAATGCCGCCGGCGTACATCCGTAAGCGCCCCTGAACGCCCTCGTCAGAACGCTTTGCTCTGAATATCCGTGTTCAACGGCAATTTCAATAATGCGTTTGCCTGTGTCGCGAACGGCAAGCGTCGCCATATATAAACGCCGTTTTGCCATATAGCTCTTGATTGTAGTTCCCGTAATATTGTGAAACTGGACTGAACAATAATAGGGCGAATAACCCAAATACTTCGATATTTCAGCAAGCGACGGGTTATTTACCGAATTGTCGTCTATAAAGTCAATCAGCTTCTGTATTACATATATCCATTCGTACAATTTATAATCGCTCCTTTTTATTTTATTATATCACAAAAAAGGAGTTTAGTTTTGACATGAGTTGCGAGGATTATATAAATTTTCTGCGCCCATAGGCGCATAAATTATTAAGGTATATTATATCACAATAGACTTCTTGCTTATTATTCCCCGCGCATAATTCTTACGGTTTCATTCATTTTTGCGTATCTCTGCGAGGAAACATAATCAGTTATAGAATTTCCGCTGCCGATTGCTATTCCCGCCTTGTTTATAATCGGCGCTACGACTTCTTTTACATAGCTTTCTATATCAATCCCCGATATGTCGCACAATGCGTCCGTGTCAATTCCGCCGAACAGCGCGATTTTTTCTCCGTATAACTTTACCCACTCCGAAAACGGCGCGATTACATCTTCGTTTGAGTGTTTCGCATCAATTCCAACAATTTTAATTATATCGTCCATAACCTCGAATATATTTCCGCAGGAGTGCAATAAAAACGGCTTGTTTGTTTTGCGTTTTATTAACTTAACTATCTTTGCGTACTGCGGGATTATATGCGCCCTCACATCGTCCGGCGCGAGCATGGGCGACATTTTATATCCCAGGTCGTCGCCGAAACGGTAAACGCAAAACATATCGTCGTATAAATCCAGAAACCTGTCCCAGATATTATAAAGCATCTCCCCCGCTTTTTTGAATAATAAACCAAACAGTTCGGGGTCGTCGTTTCTTATATAGCACAAATCAATAAACCCCGTTATATCCTGTACGCATTCAAATACTCCGTTTCCGACGCCGCCTACGAGTTTCATTCCCGGTAC
>WRMA01000098.1 GCA_009777355.1 Oscillospiraceae bacterium
CTATAATTAAAAAATTGTTTTAAAATATAAATTCAGCGCTATTAAAAATCCCGTTTGTTAGCCGCTTGTTAAAATCTCGTAAGGACTTCCGTCATTCGCGCTTATTTTCTCTAAATATGTACCCGGGTCGGATAATTGCGGCAGCAGCGGATTTTGTTCCGGCGTATCTCGCTTGTGTTCTTCCTCGTCCACCCATGCGATAAACCGATTAATAAATTCCAGAATATCGCGCCATATTTCAGGGTCGTTTGTATTTCGCCATGCAATAATTGCAAAATTAATCCGCCACGTCGTTATGCCGCCCCCTGCGAGCCATTTTCTTTCGTTTATTTTAGTCCGTCCGTTCAGCCGCAAGGCGTTTCTGTCTCCGATTGCCGCAGGGATACCTATTTCACCAAATTCTATAGAAATATCCCTGTACGGCGTTTCATAGGGATATGACAATATCCAATCTCTGATAATCGGCATAATTTCTTTGTTTGTTATCATGACTTTACCCTCTCCTTCCGGGGAATCCCGCGTCGGCTTGTCTTTGCAGTTCTGCAACCCATTCCGGATAATTATCCTCTTTGGCGCGTTCAGTCCAGCGGGGTCCCGCTTTCGGATTCTGCATTGTGTCAAAATTCAACGGAACATCTGTCCTCACCTTTGATACGCCTTTTCTTGACCGCCAGCCTTCAGGCGTGAGAAATCCCGCCGCTCCCGTTATCGGGTCGACCATTTTAAACCCGTGCCATAAATACCGCGCATACGGACCCGGATAAATAAGCTGACCGTATGCCATTAACGGTCTCGATTGAGCTTGTGCAAGAGTTTCTAATACTCTCTCGTTCGAAGCGGGAACATATTTGCGAGTACCGTCAAAAATAATCTTGCTTGCCGCGTATTGACCCGGCGAACCAAGTCCGAGACGTTTATCAAGGCTTTTTGCGAGCATTTTAGTATCGAACGATATTTTATAAGTAAGCGGCATAATCAACCCCCTTGTAAATAGATGTGACTTCCTAAACCTTTTCGGTTGTCGTTCATTCGCTGAATCGCAATCACTTCCGAAGTAGCGTCTCTATAATTGTTCATTGCGTTCGTCATTCTTCCGGAAGTGTCCGGCGCAAATTCCATTTCGCTCTCGAATCCCGCTATAATAGGACGCGCCTGCTGAAGTAAATCCACCGTCCATAATCCGTCAAGCATATCTTGCGGCGTCGCAAACCATTCGTCTCGCGTCACAAATTTCAATCCGCTTGTCTTTTCGAATATGCGGATTGTAGTGGGTTCTTGAAGTATATTTCCTGTTCTTACAGATGTTAGTATAGAACTATCATCCCACGAACAAAAACGCAGTACGCGGCGGTGCGCCGTATGTACGCCTTGAGTATTGTCTCTGTCAAACCAGCGCGGCCATATCGTGACCGTTCTCGTTAATTCTTTCCTAATCATCGTCTATATTCCTGTGAAAATAAAATAATCGTGAAGCCAAGTTCCTCCGACATACTGTTTCCCGAGTTCTCTTATACTTTTCTGCAATTCTTGCGGCGTTAAAATAATATCCCCGTAAGATTCGGAATATCCGGCGTTGTTGAACGATTTAATAATTTTCGCGCCCGATTCGGTATTCGTCGGCGACTGCGTGAATAATAATTCGGCAACGGCGCAAACCCAGTCTTTGAGTTCATACGGCGCGCCGTCGTCTCCCCAGTCGAACGAACGGCCGCGCAAGTTGACCGACTGCCATGCTCTGCGTTCGAAATGCTTAAAAGTCGGTTCGTCGGACAGGGGAAGCGCGGACATACCCGCCCTAAATTCAGTTTTGTAATAATTCCAGTCCGCTATAGGCGTATATGCCATGACGCTCCCCTGCCCTTCCGTTTATTTTTTCTTTGCCGCCGCCTCAAGCTCTGCGATTTTTGCGTCTTTTGCCTCAATCGCCTTGTCTTTTTCTATAATCGCCGCTTCAAGGTCTGCGATTTTTTTTCTGTAGTCTGTAACGTCTTCGCTTATAATCTCCGCAACTCCGGCTTTGACGAGAGCGTTTGCTCTGGATTCGGAAATATCGGGCAAAATCTCGTCTTTTTTGACGGAGCGGTTCAGAATCCTGTCAGTATAGCCCTGCGTAATTAGAATTTTCAAGTAAAACCCTCCTATAATACGATTTCGGTTGTTACGAGTTTTGCGATAGCGACCGATTTTTGAGGAAATTTGAGTCGCCAGTTCGCGCCGTTATACAGCTGCGTTTCCGTGGGCGATTCCGTCCAGCCCGTTTCGGGTATAACAAAGCTGAATCCGTTGGGGTGGATTGTTTCGCGAATACGGGTAACAAGCGTGTCCTGACCGTTGTTTATAAGCGGCTCTCGCAAAGTTTCTGCAGGAGTTCTTAACGCGCCGTTCGCCTGTCTCAACGCGCCGTTCCCGAAAATATAAGTAGTATAATCGTTCCCGGCGACAGGCACGCCGTCATCGATGACGACTGTTAGCCCGTTCCAGTCCGCAAGCCTTGATTTTCTTACCATGCCGTTGCTATCGGTATAAGTCCAAAAGTTCAGCACCTGCAGATTTTCAAGGCGCATCGCAACGTTGGAGTGCATAATGACAAGATTGTATTCGTCGCGGTGGTCTCCCATCGAACGAGTCATAAGGGCGTTAACGTCGGTGATTTCTATAGGACTGCCGGTAGTGAGAACATGCTGACTTTTGAAGTCATCGGTATTTTGGTCTGCGCCGCCCGCATTAAAAATCGCGCCTATTATGTTTATAAGCGTCTTTTGGCGGTATTTTGACCAGTAACGGGCGACAGAGCGCGCAATATGCCCCACAGGGTCAGCTCCGCTAAGTTCCGATACGAAATCCCGCGCCGTCCACGCTTTGTCGCGGCCGTAAACAATTCCGCTTTGGCTTGCGGCTGTGGTCTCGGTAGTCGGCACGTCGGTACGTCCGTCGTGGTTCACAGGGTCGCCGCCGAGCGGATTATAATATGGTATCGTATAAAGATTTCCGTCATTTTGGATTCGCGAAGCGATAAGCGCGTCCTGTACCATTGCGCCGCTTTCAAGTATAGCCGTTAATATCGGGTCCGGGGTTTCGCCCCACATTTGTATAAATAATTCGCTGTCAAATGGATATTCAAGATTAAAAAAAGTTTCTCTTGCCAATTAAATCCCTCCTGTTAAGTATTATGTTTTAGTTTGTACCGTTCTGCGTATGTCATATCTTTTTCGTTTTTTTGAGGCGACATAGGCGTAAACCCCGTTACGCCGGGAACTGCCGCTGCCGCAGGTCTTTTCTGATACGGGTGAGCTTTGAAATATTCGTCCGCGACAGGCGCGAAATCTTCGCCTTTTTTACTGGCGATTTGCCTAATTCGTATTAGCATAATTGCGACTTCTTCCGGGTCTGTCATGCCGTGTCCGCGCAAAATATCAGAATCTTTATAATCCGTTATTTCGCTCTGCGTTTTGGCTAATTCGCCTTGCAATGTCTGGATAGTCTGTTCCGGTGTGACTTGATTCGCTCTCCATTCGTCTGTCATTTTTTTTATGGATTCTGCGTCAAGCCCCTTTTGTTCGAGAATAGATTTGAAAACGGCTTCCATTTTCTTTTCTGCCGCTTCCATTGCTTTTATTTCCGCTTGTGATATAATAGCGTTTATATCAACGTTTACCGCCTGCGGAGACGTGTTTTGTTCCGGCTGTTGTCCCGCCGTCGGATTGTTGTTTTCGCCCTCTTTTGGCGTGTTGTTGTTTGCTTCGTCCATGATAATTAATCCTTTCCCGCTTTCGCGTAACCGTTTAACGCCCGTCGGCATATTTTTATTATAATTTTGCTTCCAATTTTCTTATCTTCACTCTCAACGCTTCCCTCTCGCCGTGCAGAGCTAATATATCATACGGCAGGTCTTCGCCGGCTAAACTATATTCGCTTGATTTGATTATTTTATAATCAGTCTCGTCAAGATTACGCTTCAACTCTGCGATTTCAGCCAGTCTCGCCTCTTCGGGGTCAATTTCCGGCGGACTTCCCGTCTCTACCCATTCCTGTTTATTTTTGTCAAATTTACCCCGGTATAACCCGTCCGGCGGTCTGACTTCCGTCAAATCCTCAGGCGTATATTCTGTGCCCTCGCTGTCAAAATATCCCTCTGTAATAACGGGTTCGATATAATACCCGTCCTCATCAAATCTGTAATATTCTCTCATATATTTTTTACCTCTCTCTTAAAATTTATTATTTTTCTGTTAAAATCACCCAGTCGGTTTCGCCGGAAATATGGGGGGAAACCACCCCGTCAGGCGGACAAGCCGCCTGCCACCCCTCCACGGAGGGGAATTAATAAACTCCGGAACTGTTGCAAATTCCCCTACGGAGGGGAATTAATAAAACGCCAAAGTTGAGTGATAATTCCCCTCTGTGGAGGGGTGGCAACACGGAGTGTTGACGGGGTGGTCTCGTTTTCCTTTGAACGCAGTTTAATTCGTCAAAAACGATATGTTAACAAACTGCTCGGTGTTTTCTCCCGCCCATACCGAGATACCGCCGTTTGTGTTTACTGCAATAACCCTGCCGTTCGCGATTATATTACTGCTCGCAGCTGAAGTAAATCTCGCCGCCGCCGACGGTCTGAAGCCCGACGGCAAAGTCGCGATTGTTACGGCGCCCGCCGTATTCGGGTTAAATCGACCGCGAATATATACTATATTGCCGATTCGCCTGTACTGCAAAGGGTCAATCGCTTCCGCTCCGTTCTGCATAACTAAATCAAGCCACGATTCGTGGAACGGCCACGCGGACGCTGTCGGCAATATTTCCGCGTCGGCCGTATATACGTCCGAAAGTATGAAGTCCGATAATTTCACCGCCGTAGTATATCCGGGCTGCTGCGCCTTTATATGAACTGAATACTTGGTAGTGTGGTCCGACCTTCTTTTAGAAACCGTTATCGTCGGTTTACCGTCTTTCAGATATATATCGGATATATTGACCTGATTCGAAATACTGGGGTCCGCGCGCGTATAATATGACGTTTGCGCGGGGGACGCCGCGGCGACGTTATAAAACCAGCCGGAGATTCTCTTTGTCAAAATTCCTACGCCGCTGCCATAGTTATTGTGTCCGGACAGCGATATTTCAAGACCCCCGACTAACCTATTCGGAATTATTATATCCGCCTTTTGTATTTCCGTTCGGCTGTCGAAGTGAATAATCCCGAGGACTCTCTCCTGATAGGTATTTTGATAGAAGCTCACTCCCTGCGCCATCGCCTGTCCGTCGTCGAGCGCCGCTCTCCCGCTTATCGCCTGGTTCGCCTGATTGATTTGCGTTTGCGCTTCGCTCGATTTAGTGTATAATTCTGTAAAATTTGAGTTTATAGCCGTTCTGTTACGGCCGAACTCAACGTTATTTTCTACTTGTATCTGAGCCATATTATATTATAACCTCCGTATCATTCCATATATTTACATCATTCCATATGTTTAAGTCGTCCCATATAATCGGTATAAAAATGGGAGATATGCCTGTATTCGGATATTGATTATATACGAAACTATTCCCTCTGCTGTCCGTTGATAATACGCCCCGATAATATATACCGTCCGGCGCTTTAATCGAACGCGCCCGTCTTACATATTTTACAATGCCGTTCTCTGTAACAGGGATTCCTCTGTAGGTAAAATCCGCGCTCATTTTTTCGCTATCCTTTCTCTGTGATAAACTCGTCTTATTCCCGCAGCTTGCGTAAATTTCGCAATTCTGCCGCTCCATTCCTTTATTTTTCTCTTTTCCAGAGTTATGCCAAGGTTTGCGGCTTCCCTTAATTGTTCGCGCCGTTTCCAGTTTCTTAATCCCCGTTCGAGATACCTCAAATATTCCTGCGCGTCAGCCACAGGGATTTTCTTTTCTTCGCCTGTGTCGGGGTCTTTATACGTTACTGTCGCGTCGTTGATTTGTTTTATTTCTTCGCGGCTGTGTAAAGGCGTGGATATTCCGGGAAAAAATGACGTGAAACTATGGCGGCAGTTTGCTCCGCACATTCCGTCAACTAATTTATATCCCGTCTCGTCGGTGAAATCGGGTAAATTCGCCGTGTTTTGCGTGATTGCGATTTCTTTAAAATAATATTGCTTTCCCTGCCATTGTTCGTGATTTTTATGACACTCGCCTTTATTTCTCGCGCCTTTGTGCGCCGTTGTATCGACATAAGAAACGCCGCGTTCCGTCATACCCTGTTCGGTGACTGCGGCGGCGGCTTGATTGATTGACGTTCGTATATTCATGAGTATTGCGGCTTCTATGCTTATATTTCTTCCGGATACATAGTGAAAACTCTTTATGCCTTCCCGCGCCATTTCGTCCATGCCTTCGTTGAGAGCTTCGACATAGCTGTGAGTTCCAGAAATCGTCTTATTGAACGCCGTATTGAGCGTACGCTCAAACAAATTTTCTCCGTTGACCGCCATTGTTCCGGTCAGCCGGTTAAGCGTTCCCGTGAATCTGTTTATACGGGATTCGAGAATATTTTCTATAACGGGAGACTGCCGCAAAACGATTTCGGGCAGACCCGCTTCTCTGTAGATGATATTATCCCATTTCAGAGTTTCCACGGCCGCCGCCTCGAACAAAGACCGAATTTCAGGCAGCGCAATTTTAAGGGTTGCCGCGATATGACGCTCGATTTGTTCGCGTAAAATTCCCGCGGTCTGCGCGTGTTCGATTTGTTTTGCCGTCGACGGCATTATTCCCGTCTCCGGCTGTACCCGAAGACTGTCGGCTACATGCCGCGCGATTGATTTTAGTATGCTTGTATGTAAATCAGACCATAATA
>WRMA01000099.1 GCA_009777355.1 Oscillospiraceae bacterium
TGGCAGTCTATCAATCGCGCCAGTTCCATTGTGGCGATATTGCCCGAAATGGGGTCGTTAAAATTATAATCTTCCGGGAAAACGAACCATTCTTCGGGAAGATTTTTCCCTCTTTCGCCCGAAGAAATACGCGCGTTTGCGGTGAGCAAGAGCCAATTTGCCCGCCGGGTCTTTTCGCTTTTCGCAAGAGAAATAACATTGCGGCCGTCTGTGACAAGCCCGCCGATTTTAAGAGGAAGTATGTTCATGAGTCCCAAAAACACGCCCACTACGGCAAGTGTGATAAAAATATCTCCCGCATATCGAAAAGTATCTTTTGTAAGCAGAAAAACTGCAATAAATATGCCGCTTGCAATAAAATTCATAAGCCCGCCGCCGAGATAATACAGCGCAAAAGGATAGGCGTTATTCGCGGGCTGGGGCGGCGACATCAGGCATTGCCCGCCCGCTCCCGCAATAGAAAACTTTCCTAATTTTAGCTTGCCGTCTTTCTTGCTAATCATTATGCCGCCGACGCTAAAAGAAGTGAATTTATAGCCGCTTAAAAGTCCGGCGGCTAAATGCCCCGCTTCGTGCAAAATTATATGCAGCATAAAGCCGATAAACAGCGCCGCAAATCCCGGCAGCAGAGCTAACAGCTCCATACCGAGCGAAGAATCCTCGGCGGCGGCCTCCGCTCCCGCGTTACGTCCGCTGATATAGGCAATCACAAGACCCAATACCGCGCCGAAAGCATATGGCAACAGGCTTTTCAGACTGATTTTGGTTTTTTTCTTTTTTGTGCCGCGCATGATATTCCTCCTGTAAATCCAATTCGGATTATATTTTCTTATATTTCTTTTCTAACCTGTCCGCGCCTTCAGACCGTCCGGTTTCGCGCAGACGTTTTATATACCCGTCAAGCGCGCCTTTCGTATGCTCCGGCCCGCCTTCCTGCAAAACCGTCCACATCGGGTCGGCCGTACTTGACGACATTGACGTTGCTATGTTTTTTTTCATCATATCGTCATGCCAGTCAAGAATTATTTTCGCGCCTTTTGCGCATATATCGGGGAATTTATTTTTTAAATCGCTTTGCTCATACGGGTCGTCTTTAATATTAAACAGCATTTCGTCGTCGAACAAATGGAATCCGTCGTGATATGTTCGTATGTAAAGCCAGTCGCCGAACCTCGCAGACCTCTGGCATACGTGCGCCATCTGCGACAGCACGAGATTTTCGCGACAGTTTTTTTCCCCTGTTGACTTCGCGTTGTTTATATTTACTATACTATCGGCAAAGCTGACGCCGTCCCAGTATCTGCCGGGTTTTATATTCATGAGTTCGGCGAGCGTCGGAGCAAGGTCTATGTTGCAGTAGAGTCCGTCGTTTGTCTCCCCTTTGCGCGCTTCGTTACCGCTCCATTTTATAATCAGCGGAATACGGCACGTCGGATAATCCGCCGTCGCGTGTTCGGCATATATCCCAAGCTCGCCCATGTTTTCGCCGTGGTCCGACGAGATTATAATACTCATATCGTCGTATATATCCATATCTTTAAATCTGTTTATTATCTGCCCGATAAGATAATCGGTATATAATATTCCCGTATCGTAGCCGTCGAATAATTTTTTTAATCCGGCTAAATCTTTCGCGCTTCCCGGGTGGCGCGGGTATCCCGGATTCTCGTTATCGTCATACATATTTATTTCGTTTATAGAATGAGGCCCGACGTGTTTTAAATGCCCGTCGAAAACTTCCTGCGTAATCCAGTTGTCAAGAGGCTCGTCCCCGAACGGATTGCCGAAGCTTTCCGGCGCGCGGTACGGAGTGTGCGGGTCCCATAAATGAACGTGCAAAAACCAGTCGTCATTCTTCGCGTTCCTGTCAATCCAGTCAAGCGCGACGGGGAGAACTTTTTCGCCCGATTCCATGCCGCATTGCCCGACGTTGTACGTTTCGTTGAACCCCGCGTTATACCAGTATGAACTGTGCCGTTCGGCAAAAGTGCTTATCGAAACTGTTTTCATACCCGCTTTTCTGAAGATATTCACGAAATTATCCCTGTCCGAAATATCCGCGAACCCTCTGTTTCTGCCGGTTAAACGCCTGTCGGCCGCAGTTCCGCCGTGTCCGACCGCGCCGTTGCGTATGCCGAACATACCCGAAATCAAGCCCGCGCGCGACGGCAGACAAGGCGCGTCGGCGCAGTAAAACTGCTCGAATCTAATTCCGTCTCCGCATATTTCGTCAATATTCGGCGTAGTATTTCTCGGATAGCCGTAACAGCCCATGTGGTCCGGTCTTAACGTGTCGATATCAAGATAAAGAACTCTCATAATTTTCCCCTTAATTCTATTATATTTATATTTTATATGATTATAGCATTTTTACTATTAGAAGTCAATAGTTCTTGCGCGTAATCTATGGCAAATTTTTATAAAACCCCTTGACAACGAATATTACATGTGTTATATTTTATAATAGATTCTCTTGCGAAATCACGCTTACCATGTAGGGGAGGCCATTGGTCGTCCGTCTGAAAAACGTCAGAAGTTGATTTTGCGGACGCGCAATGCGCGCCCCTACAATTAGGATTTTAATTTCGCAAGAAGTCTAATATAAATATAAAATTTTGAAAGGCGGGGATATATATTAAATCCTATGAAATGAAAAGCAGAAATATCGCGTTAAACGACGAATTTGACGTCATAGTCGCGGGCGGCGGACCTGCCGGCTGCGCGGCGGCGATTGCGTCCGCGAGGGAGGGCGCGAAAACCCTTTTAATCGAAGCGGCCGGCGCGCTCGGCGGAATGGGTACGCTGGGTCTCGTTCCGGCGTGGTGTCCGTTTTCAGACAAAGAAAAAATTATATACGGCGGTTTGGCGCAGAAAATCTTCGAAAAGTCAAAGGCCCCGAGGCATATCGACAAAAACGCTATGGACTGGCAGCCGATTGACCCCGAACTGCTTAAACGCATTTACGACGACGAAGTATTATCCTCCGGCGCGGAAATTTTATTTAATACTATGCTCTGCGGAGTAGAAAAATCCCGCGGCAGCGCCGGCGTCGCAGACGCGGTAATCGTTAGCAATAAAGCCGGGCTTTCGGCCTACCGGGCGAAAATATTTATAGACTGCACCGGCGACGGCGACCTTGCCGTCTGGGCGGGCGCAGAATTTGAATCGGGAGACGAAACCGGCGACGTACAGCCGTCGTCGCACTGCTTTATTATCAGCAACGTCGACGAATACGGGTACAGGTTCGGCGGGAATTTGCACGGCAGTAACAGAAAAAGCCCGATATATGCGATAATAAACGACGGGAAATACCCGAATATAAACAGTTCGCATTTATGCAGCAGTATAATCGGCCCCGGAACAGTAGGGTTTAACGCGGGGCATATCTGGGGCGTGGATAATACCGACCCGTTTTCTGTCACGGCGGGGCTTATAAAGGGCAGAAAGACGGCGGCGGATTACCGCGATTCGCTCGCCGAATATTTCCCCGAGGCTTTCGGCGGTTCTTTTCTCGCCGCGACCGGGCCGCTCATGGGGATTCGCGAATCGCGCAGGATAACGGGCGATTATATACTTACTGTTCAGGATTATACGGACAGGCGGAGTTTCAGCGACGAAATCTGCCGCAACAGTTATTACATAGACGTGCATTTCAATAAGAGCGACGAAGAAAAACAGCATAAAGGCGAAATGCAGATAGACCAGGGGGCGAGGCGTTACGGCAAAGGCGAATCCCACGGGATACCGTACAGATGCCTTACGCCCGCGGGGCTTAAGAACGTGCTTGTCGCGGGGCGTTCGATTTCGTGCGACAGGCAGGTTCAGGGAAGCGTTCGGGTAATGCCCGTGTGCCTGTGTATGGGCGAGGCGGCGGGGCTCGCTGGCGCGCTTGCCGTACAGTCGGGGAATTTAGACGTGCATCAAGTCGATACGGATAAGCTTAGGGCCAGACTTCGAGAAGAGGGCGCGTATCTGCCGTAATTGCCGAAATGAGAGGAGCAAATGTTATGAAATGTTTTTTGTGCAAGAGCAATGTTGAAGATAAGCCGACAACATTTATGGTTGACTTGGAAAATTGCATAGTGATTGTAAAAAACGTGCCGTCGCAGGTATGCGGTCAATGCGGCGAAACATCATATAATAACGACGTGGCTCATCGTCTGGAAAAAATTGTGAACGATATGAGAAAGGCTGTAACCGAGGTTGCAATTATAAATTATGCCGACAAAGTCGTCGCTTAGGATTTATAACGGGGAGCGTCGCGCAAATCAACGTCAAATTAATCACAAAAACAAATATCAGAAATATTAAAATTAAATAATTAATTAAAAATAATTAAAGGAGAAATTAATAATGTCAACAGCGAAAAGAATACTGGTTTTATTTTCAGCGGCGCTTTTTGCGTTTGCCGCAGTATCGTGCGGCGGCGGGGATTCCGGCAATAACAACGCGGACAATAATCCCGCGGACGCGCAGAACCAAAACGGCGGCGTTCCGGGGGAAGAAATAGCCGAAACTACCAACAGGCGCGATATCCCCGACAATCTTCCCGACACGGACCTCGGGGGGCGCGATTTTAATTTGCTCTGCCATGAAATGCTTACCGTCGAGTTCGTCGCCGAAACCCAGTCGGGCGACACGGTCAACGACGCGCTTTATGAAAGAAATATGGCCGTCGCCGACAGGTTCAACATAAATCTTAACATGATTCAGATTCCCGGCGATTGGGCAAACAGGGATTCTTATATGCGTACGATTAGAAACTCTGTGCAGTCGGGCGGTTCCGATTATGATTTGGTCGCGGGGGTAACGTCGTTTATACCGAATCTTGTTCCGCAGGGTATATTCATGAATATAAACACGCTGCCGCACGTAGATTTCAGCCGCCCGTGGTGGGGTGAGGACTGGATAAAAGAATTGTCCGTAGGCGATAAATTATATCTTGTGACGGGCGACGTCGCCCTGTCAATGTGGGATTGCATGTTTGTTTTTTATTTCAGCAAACAGCTTGCGCAGGACAACGACCTGCCTAATTTCTATGAATTGGTGAAAAATAATCTCTGGACTTACGATAAATTTTTAGAATTATCCAAAGCCGTTTCGAGGGATATTAACGGCGACGGGATTTTTAACGCGGACGATATGTTCGGCTTCGTAACTACGACCGGAACGGTAGTAAACGCTTTTCCCGGCGCGTTCAACATGGAAATAACGGTTAAAGACGAGTCTAATATACCCCATCCCGCGCTCGATACGGGAAAATGGACGGACGTCGCGGAAAAACTGCACGAACTGCATTATAATATGCCGTCGTCGATTACCCTCGCGGACGGCAGCGACAGAAATATTATAATCCCGATGTTTCAGGAGGACAGGGCGCTGTTCTTCCCGCAGACGCTTAGTTTTGCCGGCGACATGAGGGTAATGGAAACCGATTTCGGTATTCTGCCGTTCCCGATGTATAACGAAGCGCAGGGGAAATATCACGCCGTCGTAAGAAACGCGGCGTCGCTTATCGGAATCCCCACAACCGTTTCAGACCCTGAAGCAAGCGCGCTTATTCTCGAGGCGCTTGCCGCGGAAAGCTATAAAACGGTAATTCCCGCATACTATGATATTTCCCTGAAAGTCAAGCAGGCGCGTGACGACGAATCGGGCGAAATGCTTGATATTATACGCGGCAACCTGTGGATGAACTTCGGCTATTCGTATTCGCTCAGCACGGGAAGCATAGGCAATTACATACGCGAACTAATCGAAGCGAAAAGCCCGAATTTTATGTCGGCATACGAGCGCAGTTTCGATAACAGGGCGGCGACGTTCAACACATTCATCGAGGACGTTTTGAATCTTGAATCTTGAGTGAGGTTTTTATAGAGGGGCGACCACACAGGGTCGTCCCTACAATCACCATAACCCACAACGTCGGGTATTTGCATATTTTCCGAAAAACCCCTTAAAATAACCCCAACTTTAATCAATTTAATCTAATAAATCGAAATAAACCGTTTGACTTTTAATTTTTATTGTGCTATAATTAATCAGCCTGCGGAAAAGGATAAAGGAACCATGTGCAATTCATGGGCGAGCCCGTCGCCGTAATCAGGCTTTAGTATGTTCCCGGCGGTTGCCGCAAACCGTTTATATATTTATATATTTATATATTTTTTTATATTTATATATGCCATTGGGGTCATTTCCCCCGAGAAGGCGGAAACATACTGCCTGTAAGCCGAAAGACTTTTCCCGATTTGACCCTGTGCGCCGTAAAAACAGCGGAACCCTGTTTTTGCGGAACAACGCCGGGCCGCGCATGCTGAAAAATATATAAATATTTAATTTAAACACAAACAAAGGAGAACCAAAAAAATGAAGCAATTCAAAAGCAAAAACAAAAGAAAAATTCTGGCGTTTATTTTATGTATCGCGCTGATTGCGGTGTCGGCGGCAATTTTATACTCCTGCGGGGACGATAAGAGTGAGGACGATAATCAAAATATATTGGGCGAGGGGGCGTTGTCTTTCACGCTTAATATCACAGACGGACAAGGCAATATAAAATCTTATATAATCAAAACCGACAAAACAACGCTCGGCGACGCGCTTGTCGAAGTCGGACTCACGGACGACAGCTTGTTTATCGCTACGCTTGACGGAATCACCGCCGACTGGGATACTGATGAAAGTTGGTGGAAAATAGCAGTAAACGGCGAAGACGCGGCGGCGGGTGCGTTTGACATAGACTTAGAATCAGAAGCCGTATATAGTTTTGTTTACACAATAGGCTTTGACATGG
>WRMA01000100.1 GCA_009777355.1 Oscillospiraceae bacterium
AATTTGCGGCAAAGCCCTCTTTTTTAAAGAGGGTGGCAGCCGCGTAAGCGGCTGACGGGTGTTTTTGAAATTTGATGTTGCGTACGGGGAGACAAAAACACCCGTCACTTCGTGACACCCTCTTTGCGAAAGAGGGCAAAGATAGTAAATACGTCAGGCGCAAACAAAATAAAATTTATATTTACAGGAGAGATAAATATATGCCAAACGCGAAATACATATGGTTTAACGAAGGCGACAAGTCCAGAAATCCCTATGCGGCGTTCAGAAAAACTTTCGAAATCTCCGATATGAAAAATCTCGATACGGCTGAATTTAATATTTTTGCCGACACGACTTACAAATTATTTATAAACGGGATTTTCGCGGGGTTCGGTCCGGCGAGGTTCGACCCCAAATACCCGCAGTTTGATTCGTATAAATCGGCAGACTTAAAAAAATATTTAAAAGCGGGTAAAAATATTATAGCCGTAATCGCGAATTTTCACGGGCACAAAACTTTCAAGAACGTTCCCGGTATCGCCGCGATGATTGCGTGGGGAAATATAGACGGCGCAGATTTGGCGACGAATTATAATAACGGCTGGAAATGCGAAGAATATCTCGCGTGTTCGAGATATACGCCTAAGTTAAGCTTCGCTTTGAACGCGCAGATTTTTTACGACCAGAAGAATTTTGACGAGGACTGGATTAATACCGGCTATGACGATACGAATTGGAAAGACGCGGCCGAGCTTGAAAATCAAAATATTTTCGGCGAACTTACGCCGAGAGAAATAGATTTTATGTCTCTTGAAAATATACCCGTCAAAACAAATACGAGAGTTTTCCCGTTAGATAATAAGGACGAAGAGTTGTATTCTTATTATCTTGAACCGCCGTATTCTCTCGATACGACGAAAGCGCAGACAGAATATACGGACAATCTCGAATGGGAGACTTATATTTATTCCCCGGTAAAACAAAGCGTAGTTTCGGCCGTTCTGTACGAGACGGTTTTTGTAAACGATATTATATGCGAGCCGAAATTCGAGGACGAGTCTAAGCCTTTGAGATATAATTTCGTCATGAATTTAAACGAAGGCTGGAATCACGTAAGAGCGACTGTAAAAATATATCAGGATATTTACGAGAATTATCTTGCCCTGCCGAAAAATAAAGGCTTGATTGTTTCGGCCGATAAAAATAAAAATGCCGATATAAATAATAATATATTCAAATATCTGAAAATAACAAAAAAAGGCGAAAATCAGGAGTGGGAGTTCTCTACTGTAAAAGACAAAGCCGAGAGTCCGTGCAGGGAGGCGAGCTGGGATACTTACGGCGATTCTACAGAAAAGATAGAGCCGGATAAACTAAACGGATTTCTTTTCAAAAAAGATTTATATCCCGACGGTTTTACGCTTATTTTTGATATGGAGCATATGCGTCTTGTTTTCCCGAGGTTTATATTTACGGGAACGAAAGGCGCGACTGTCGATTTATTATACAACGACAGGTATATGCCGGATAACAAGCATATAAGGCAGCAGTCGTGGATTCCTTTAGGAGACAGGCTCGTCTGCGGCGAGGACAAAAATATTATCGACTGGTCTCCCGTACAGCCGAGAGGGTTTAAATATCTTAATATAACCGTAAGAAATACTCAGGGCGACGTGAGTCTCGATAAAATAGAGTTTTTGAGCGCGCATTATCCCGTTAAAAAAACCGGAAGATTCGAGTGTTCGGACCCTGCGTTTAACAATATATGGAAAATGTGCGCGCTGACGCAGGAAATAAACATGGAGGACGTTTACACGGACTGCGTAGACAGAGAGAGGGGGCTTTACGT
The DNA here is from genome assembly GCA_009777355.1 of Oscillospiraceae bacterium. Lineage (GTDB taxonomy): Bacteria > Bacillota > Clostridia > Oscillospirales > WRJC01 > WRJC01. Next base: position 1,832 of record WRMA01000100.1, read on the forward strand.
TCTCGATACTCTTGTGCAGTATCATAATAATCTCGCGTGCTTCGGCGACCAGAAATTAATGAAACGCTCGCTTGAACTATATGCGCAGTCGCTTCACCCGGTAAGAAAATTATTCAGATGTATACACCCTAACACGGGAGATTATATACTGTCCGATTTCTCGCTTTACGCGGTCGAGGGGTTCTATAATTATTATTTATACACCGGGGATAAAGATTTTGTGAATACCTGGTGGGATGCTATTATGACGAACATGAGCGTATTTAACGCCTTGTCTGATTTGCGCGGGGATAAATTACTTGACGCAGACCCGAGAGACCCGAATAATCCCGAAGACAAACGCACGGGTCATCTTGGCGACGGCGGCTGCACTAATAAAACCGGCATAAACTGCATATTCACCTGTTTATATCTAATCGCCCTGAAAGGCGTAAAATATTTGGCGGGCGAATTAAATAAAACAAAAGATTTTGAAGAGATATCCGAACGCATAAAAATTCTCGAGAAATCGATTCCCGAGAGTTTCTGGAGTGAAGAGAGGGGATTATTTTCTGATAATACAGAGTTTAAATATTTTTCGCCGCACGCTTCGCTTTTCGCGGTGAGGGCGGGAGTCGCGAGCGAGGACAAGCTTAAAATAATACGCGAAAATATCAGACCTTTGCTTAAACCGTTCTTCAAAAACGGATACGACCCGTTTTCCGATAATCACAAAAACATGGTCGGCGGGGTTGCGTTTACGACAAGCTACGGATATTATATGCTCGATTCTTTATATAAAGCCGGGTTATACGATATTGCAGAATACTGCATGAAAGAAGCGTGGGGCTGGTTTTTGACGCAGGGGTTAAAAACGACGCCGGAGCATTTCACGCTCGAGGCGAGTCAGTGCCACGCATGGACCGCGAGTCCGGCGTATATCATGTCGAGATATATCCTCGGTGTGAATTTCGACGTTACGGGCGGCTTAAATAATATAAAGCTCGACGTAAAAGCTTCGGGAATAGACTGGGCTAGGGGCGTTTTCCCTCACCCGTCGGGAGATATAGAAATAAGCTGGCGTAAAAATAATAATCAAGAAATAATTTTCGATAAGATTTCAGCGCCGGACGGGGTGACGGTTTCACACCAGTAATTCTTTTAGTTTCTGGAATATCTTTTTTTCCTCCCTGGAGACTTTTACCTGCGTTATGCCGAGAAATTTCGCCGTTTGCTGCTGCGACAGATTTTTAAAATAACGCAGGATTATAAGCTCCCTCTGCATTTCGGGCAGCGTGTCGAGAGCTTCTTTGAGCGCGATTTTATTCGTCGCGCTCTCTATTTCGTCGACTTCGCCGCTTAAATAATTCTCCAGAGCGTTCTCGTTTTCACCGCCGTCCTTATTATTTTTATTTATTAGATTTCCGTCCTGAAGGGAATAGACCGGGGATATCGCGTCGAGGGCGTAGATAATATCCTCCGGGCTTAACCCCGTAACCGCGGCGAGTTCGCTCGTGTGGGGTTCCCTGTTGTGCTTCTGTTTGAAATCTTCTTTTATGCGCATGATATTTATGCCGCGTTTTTTAGTGTCGCGGCTTATTTTTATTATCGAATCGTCTCTTAAAAAACGTTTGATTTCGCCGATTATCATAGGCACGGCATAAGTCGAGAACGCCGTGTTATAAGACCTGTCGAAGCTTTTGATTGCTTTTATTATGCCGATTGAACCGATTTGGACCAAATCTTCGTATTCGACCCCTCTGTCCCTGAACCTTAAAGCTATGCTTCTTACAAGACCTATGTTATTTCCGACGAGTTCTTCGAGAGCGTTTTTGTCTCCGTTTTTCGACTGCTCGATTAATTCTAAATTATTTAAATATTTATTCTCCGGCATTATAAATCCGCAACCGTTCTTTAAATTTTTTTTGTTTTTTGATATCAATATGCAATAATATGCAAACGAAATAAACCTTTGCCGTAGGGACGGTTATTAATCTTACGTGTTGATTATTAATCGCCCCTGCATTATGTATATCCGTTTATTTTATTCCCTGCTTATTTTTTTCTCGAAGATAACGGTCGCGCCTTTTCCCGGAGTTGATATAACCCTGATTTTATCGGTAAAACTCTGCATAATCGGGAATCCCATTCCGCTGCGTTCACCGCTTTCGTCGGTCGTGTACAGAGGCTGCATCGCTTTTTTTATGTCTTCTATTCCTTTGCCTTTGTCTTTTATTATTATTTTAATCGTATTGTCGTCGTAATAGCAGGCGTATAGTTTTATTTCGCCGCCCGGATTATTTTCGTAACCGTGGACTATCGAATTGGTTACGGCTTCGGAAACGGCGGTTTTGATATCGGCGAGTTCGTCGAGAGTCGGGTCGAGCTGACATAAAATAGAAGATATAATTATCCTGCTCATGCTTTCGTTTATCGATTTCGACGGGAACGAAGTTTTGATTTCGTTTAGAATCATCCGTTTTTTGGTTTGTTTCAAATTTTTCACACCTGACGCATCCTTTCTATTTTTATTATTTTTTCGACGCCCGCAAGCTGCAAAATCTGCAGTACCCGCCGCGTCGGGTTTATTATTCTCATTTTTCCGCCCGTATCGGTCTGTTTTTTATATCTCCCCAAAACGAGACCGAGACCCGAGGAGTCCATAAACTCGACCGCGGACAAATCAAGTTCAAGCTCCACCGGATTATTTTTTCTTATAAGACTATCGACGTCGCCGCGGACGCTTTTCGCCGAATGATGGTCTATATCCCCGGATAATTTAATATATAGAACCCCGTCTCTAAACTGTGAAATGATTTCCATACAATAAAGCGCCTTTCTGTTTTTGATTTATATAATACTATATCCGAAATAAAATTTTAAGCGTTTTATGTCGAATGAAAAATATATTGACATTTGTATTTTTTGTGATATAATTATAATTAAAATTATTAAATAATAACTGGAGGTAAATTTATGAAAAACAAGAACGAACGCAAATCTATAAGAAAAAGCGCGGCGATTATATTATTAATCTTTGTTCTCTCCGCCTTAATTACGTCTAATCTTGCCGCAAACGCAAATACGCCCGGCGAACCGCCGAAAGCCGAACCCTCGGGAGCTTACTTGAAATATACGGTCGGCGTAAACAAAAACGACAGCCACGGGGACCTGGCCTTTAATTTTATGACGATTAAGAGAAACATGGACTACGTTATTCAGGAGGGGGATTTACTCGAGTACGACGTTTACAGTTACATCGACGAGCGCGGCTGGGGAGCTGTGGACGGCGATATTTCGGGAGTCGGAACGGTCAGGGATTCGGGGTTAAGAGATATTGACGGCAACGGCGTTCATACCGGGGTGGACCTTTCGGGTTATGTTTTCGAAGAATGGTACAGAAGGGTTATCGTTCTCGGGGTTACCGAAGACGAAAGCGACAACCCGACTGCCGGTCAGACTTTAAGGCAGTTTCAGGTCGCGATGCATCCAAGCGGAAGCGACAACGACTATCAGGGTATTGTTTTATACGACAATATAGTTATAACGAACGGCGCAGAAGTTAAATATATAATTTTCCAAAACGAAGGCGACCTTGACCCCGATGATTTCAGGGCGGGCAACCGTCAGGGAACGAGCGAGACTCTTGAAGTTTTGGTTTTCACGCCGGAAGAAGAGCAGGAGTTTAAAGACGCGGCGGAGAGAAAAATACGTGAAGAAGAAGAGAGAAGGGAAGCCGCAAGCATTGCCGCGGAAGAAGCCGCCGCCCTCGCGGAAGCCGAAAAAGCCGCGGCCCTTGCCGAAGACGAAGAAAACGGGCAGCCGGACCAAAACAATCCGTCCTATTCCGGAGACTCGGGAATGAGCGACTCCCTTGCCATTATAATTGTTACGGGAGGCGCGGGATTCGCAGTAATAGTTATGGTCATATTCGCAGTAGTCAGAAGCAGGAAGAAATCGAACTCCTGACCCATTTTAACATGATTTATTCAGAGTTGTCAATAATATCTATAAAAAATAAAAAAATATATAAAAAAACGGTTGACACGGGGGAAAAAATGTGATATAATATCTATTACCTCTGTGAATGGGGGTTCTTTTTTGTTTGAAACCGCAGTCCGATTTTATTTCCCGTTTCACGAGGGAGGCTTAATTTTTAAATTATTATTATTTAATGAACGGAGGCGCCGATAAAAAATGAGAGTGAGAATAACGCTCGCCTGCACGGAATGTAAGCAAAGAAACTACGACACTATGAAAAACAAGAAAAACGACCCCGACAGACTCGAACAAAGCAAACACTGCAAATTCTGCCGCAAACACACTCTGCACAGAGAAACAAGATAGTTTAGTTAATTAATAATTATTAATTATTAATTGTAAAAGAGGGGGTCAGGAAAATATGGCGGAAGAAAAAAAAGTCAAGGCTAATATAGTTAAAGACGAGAAAAAAGAGAAGAAGAAACTGGGTTCAAGAATTAAGAAGTTTTTGAAGGACTACAAAAGCGAAATCAAGAAAATCGTATGGCCCACGAGAAATCAGGTCATAAAAAACACCGGGGTCGTCCTTGTGGCTATTATATTCGTAGCCGCGGTCGTCGGGGTTCTGGATTTGATTTTCGGACTGGGGATAAACGCCCTGTCCGGGCTGGGTTCGGTATTCGGCTGATTTGCCGCAAACTAATATTCGGGAGATAATTTTTGAAGACGGGAGAAGATATATAATGAGCGAAGAAACAAAAGAATCAAGAGAGGCGAGAGACCCGAGAGAGGAAAGGGAATCGAGATGGTACGTGATACACACGTATTCGGGATATGAGAACAAAGTCGCGACGAATCTTGAAA
>WRMA01000101.1 GCA_009777355.1 Oscillospiraceae bacterium
ATGAATTTACTCGCCGTATATCCCCCATTTTATCAAGGGTTTGCGGGCAAGTAGTTTTTTTTGACCGTAGGTTTTCTCGTATTCCCTTAACTTCGGCTAAATAAATACACTTGGCAGTAGTTAATTTGAAAATCATATCCGTCGCCGAACAAACGAGCATCTTCCAAAAAACCGTTTATAAAATTATGTTCGCGGGAATAATTGCTTATAAAATAGCTTTCCGCTTCAAGCCCTGTTGTCTGAAGTTGTTTATAACAAGAACGAATTATTGGGCGGGCCTTTTGCACCACAGCCGTTTCGCCTGTAATGTCAGAAATAGAAAGCCGGACAATTTCAACAAATTCTTTTAAATTGAGTTCTCCGAATAGTGAATCAATATAATCTTTTCGATGTTTATAAATATCACCTTTTTGCCACCAGCCTTTACGCTTCCCACCTTTAACCATACCGTCAAATAAATCTTGCCTGTTCTTAACTACCCCGATAGTTTCCGCAATACCGATTTCAACAATATATTCATAAAATGCGGTTTTTGTTGAAAATCCAAATTCTAAAACGAATGGTTTATCAAATTTAGATAAACCATAGCCAATTAAATTCAATACATCATAGTGTTTATGCCGATTGAACGAGCTTTTCATAGAAATTATTCCTCTCAAATTTATACAAATGCGGCGTTACTGTATACCCCGCATCCCTCATATCATTAAGAATTTGAGCAAACGCTTTTCCGTCGTTTGCCGTCTGTAAACCGCCGACATTTTCAGCAAGAAACCATTGTGGCTGAAAAAATTTCAAAGCCTTAATTCCGTATGAATACAGCGGCCCGAACGAACCGTCTAATCCTTTATGTTCCTCGGCAACGCTGTAGTCATTGCAGGGAAAACCAAAAGCAAGCGCATCAATATAACCCGAGATACCAATGTCTTTTTCTATATCTAATTTGCAAATATCTACGCATATAACACTATTTTCCTTCTGCGGACAAATATTATTTGAGTATGTTCCGCAGGTGTCTTGGTCGTAATCGGTTGCCCATTGGTGAACGATGCTGAAATCAGAGTTGTTTATCTTCGCCGTAATTGCACCATGGGCTAACCCGCCCGGTCCGCAGAATAATTCACCAAGTCTGAATCTGCTCATAATTTTAAACCTCACTTATATTCGTTCGCCGTTTGATAATACGAACGTCCGCTCACATTTTACTATCATATATTATATATTAAACAGTTTAATTTGTCAACGTAATATTTCAGCTAATGATTTGACAGTAGTTAAAAAGTCTTAAATAAAACCATAACAGGAGCGGACTTAAAACCGCTCCTGTTACAGCTTATTCTAATTTTATTATAATCCCGAAACACCTGCCGACAAACAAGGTGTTCGGATTATATGAAGTTGGTGACCCGTACGAGAATCGAACTCGTGTTGCCGCCGTGAAAGGGCGGAGTCTTAAACCGCTTGACCAACGGGCCTTTTGCAATTAATAATTAACGGTTAATAATTATTAATTTAAATTCTGCGTCCTCGCCATAGGCGGTGGTAGCGGAAGTCGGATTTGAACCAACGACCTGTCGGGTATGAACCGAATGCTCTCGCCAACTGAGCTATTCCGCCGTTAAAACATCAACGCCTTTATATTCTATCACAATAAAAACCGTTTGTCAACTATTATTTTTATTTTTTTTTATTTTTTTAAAATTTATTGTAAATCGGTTTTTTTTATGATATAATAGAGTATATTTTTTTAAAGAAAGAGCGTGAAAATTTTATGCCGTATACGACGACGAAAGAAATATTGAAAAACGCCGCGGAAAATAATTACGCCGTCTGCGCGTTCAACGCCGAAAATATCGAGATGATTCGGGCGATAATCTCGGGAGCCGGAGAATTAAGCGCCCCCGTTATAATCCAGACCACGCCCTCGACGGTTAAATATCTCGGCTGCGAATATTTTTACGCGGTCGTCAAAATCGCCGCCGAAAACTCAAAAATCCCAGTAGCGCTTCATCTCGACCACGGCGAAAATCTCGATTTGATTAAATACGCCCTCGATTCGGGTTACAGTTCGGTCATGATTGACGCGAGCAAAGAAGCTTTTGAAGAAAATATAGAAATCACGAAAAAAGCCGCGAGACTCGCGGGGGGTTTTAATATACCCGTCGAAGCCGAACTCGGCAGAGTCGGGGGAAAAGAAGATAATATCGGTTCTGAAGATTCGGAAAGTATCTATACGAATCCGGACGACGCCCTCGAATTTGTAAATCAAACCGGCATAGATTCGCTCGCCGTCGCAATCGGCACGGCCCACGGATTATATAAATCTACTCCCAAACTTGATATTGACAGACTGTCCGAAATAAAAAAATTAGTAAATATACCCATAGTTCTCCACGGCGCGACGGGTCTCCCGGATTCGCTTATAGAAGAGTGCGTTAAACGCGGTGTAAACAAAATAAATTTCGCGACTGAATTAAGACGGGTTTACACAAATGCAATCCGCGAAAAATTAGATTCGGACAAAACTATAATAGACCCGAAGATTTACGGAGCGTACGCCGGATTTTGCGTAAAAGAACTCGTAAAAGAAAAAATAAGGCTTTCCGGTTCGGCGGGGAGAATATAATAAATTATGAAAAAATTTGTCAGGAATTTTTTAAACGGCGCGGCTTTCGGCGTAACCCAAATCGTTCCCGGAGTGAGCGGAGGAACTATCGCGATTATACTCGGGTTTTATTCAGAACTGTTAAAATCAGTAAATAATTTACTTAAAAATTTCAAAGAGTCTTTTAGATTTCTGTTCCCCCTGTTCCTCGGGGCTGCGGCCGGGATTTTTGCGTTCGCTTCCCTCGTGAATTTTCTGCTCGAGAAATATTCTTTCCCGTCAATGACGTTTTTTATCGGATTAATCGCCGGGATTATCCCGGTTATTTACTCGAAAATAAAAGAACCGGGCAAAAAAATCAGTCTGAAACAAACAATTTTGATTTTAATCCCCGCTTTAATATTATTCTTGATTGATTATCTTAAAAACAGAAATCCGGCTGAAAATATCCCTGATATTTCTATAAATAATATAGATATATTTTTTATGATTTTTATATTTTTCACGGGGATAATAGCCGCGGCGGCTCTGATTATCCCCGGGATAAGCGGTTCGTTCGTTTTCTTACTCTTCGGGGTTTATCCGTTGATTACAAGCGCGATTTCATCGGCGGCGGTCTGGCTTTACGATGTTTCAAACACAGAGCTTTTCATAAATATCTGCAAAATACTGGCGCCTCTTTTGGCGGGTATAATAATCGGGATTATATTAACCGCTAAAATTATAGAAAAACTTTTAAGAGATTATTATAAAATAATATATTCGGCAATACTCGGACTTTTACTGGGTTCTGTCTACGCCCTGTTCAGAGACCCGATAGTTTACCGGAGCGGAGTAAACCCGGCGATTATAGCAGTCGGCGCGCTTACGCTTTTATGCGGCGCGGCAGTATCGTATGTTCTGGGGAAAAAAAGATTTTAAAAAAAAGGAGCGTGAAAAATATATGCCCGATTACATACTGGGGATTGATATCGGCACGTCGGCGTGCAAATGCGCGGTATTCGGCAGAAACGGCGAAGTAATAGCCTCGCGTACGGAGGCATATAATGTGTATTACCCGAAACCCGGTTACGCAGAACAAAAACCGGAGGAATGGTGGGAAGCCGCGCGCAAATGCGTCGCAAATCTTGAAATTGACCCGCGGGATATAAAGGCCGTCGGGGTAGACGGACAGAGCTGGTCCGCGATTATGCTGGGCAAAAACGGCGAGGTTTTATTCGACAACCCGATTTGGATAGACTCGAGAGCGTCCGGTATATGCGAGGAAATCAAAAATTCGGGAATCAGAAACAGAGAGTTTATTTTTGAACTGTCCGGCAACCCGATTTCGCCGAATTATACCGCGCCTAAAATTATATGGTTCAAGAGAAACTATCCTGAAGTTTTTGGAAAGACACATAAAGTCTTACAGTCTAACAGCTATATAGTATATAAATTAACCGGGGTTCTATCCCAGGATTTATCGCAGTGTTACGGCTTGTGCTTTTTTGATATGCGCAAAAAGACATGGGATAGGAATACGGCCGAAGCTCTCGGCATAGATTTAAAATTAATGCCCGATATATATAAATGCGACGATATAGTCGGCAGAATAACGAAAAAAGCGGCAAAATTAACCGGACTAATCGAGGGTACGCCTGTCGTCGCGGGGGGAGTCGACTCGGCGACGGGAACTCTGGGAGCGGGGGTCATTCAGGACGGCGAAACCCAGGAACAGGGAGGACAGTCCGGAGGGATGAGCGTTTGCCTCGGCGAATATAACCCCCATGAAAAACTGATATTGTGCGCTCACGTAATCCCGGATAAATATTTGCTTCAGGGAGGAACGGTCGGAGGGGGAGCTTCGCTTAAATGGCTTCGGGAGAATTTTTTCCCGGATTCGAGTTTCAAAGATATGGATAATCTCGCGGAGAAGATAACCCCCGGTTCGGACGGCATGGTTTTCCTGCCGTATATGTCCGGTGAGCGCAGCCCTGTCTGGGACCCGAGGGCGAAAGGGGTGTTTTACGGCGTCGATTTCGCGAAGACGAAAGCGCATTTCATCAGGGCGGTAATGGAAAGTACGGCTTATTCCCTGCTGCATAATTTAGAAACGGCGGAAGAGAATGACTGCGCAACGGACATTTTATATTCGAACGGCGGCGCGGCGGGTTCTGATTTATGGATGCAAATCAAAGCGGACGTTACGAATAAACCGGTCGCGGCGGTAAATTCGGGCGATTTCGCGACGACTCTCGGCGCGGCGATTCTCGCGGGAGTCGCAATCGGACTATATAGTGATTTCAGCGGCGCGGTAAAAAATACTATAAAAATACGCAGGCATTTCGAACCGGTAAATGAAAATCATGAGATTTACAGAAAAAGATACGAAACGTATCTTGAAATCTATAAAAATTTGAAAGAAACGATGTTTAAATTTTAAATTTTTGTTTAAATTTATATAAACAGATAAAATTTAAGCCTTGACTTCGGGATTGATATGTGATAGAATATAGTTAAACCTTGAAAAAACCTCGGGTTACGCAGTTGGTTTAAATCTGCCCCAAGCCCTCTTTTTTAAAGAGGGTGGCAGCCGCGCAAGCGGCTGACGGGTGTTTTTAGAATCTGATGTTGCGTACGGGGAAACGAAAACACCCGCCGTCTGCGGACGGCACCCTCTTTAAAAAAGAGGGCAAAGATAGTAAATACAACAACTGCGTAACATAGAACATAAGTTTACGAAAAGTTCACAATTTGTTCACGGGGGGGGGTAATTATCAACAATTATTCTATATTATAATAACAATTATTAGAATTTATTATATTTTAAGGAAAGTTTTTACGGAGGTTTTAGAATTAAGATGTACAATAAATACATAAAAAGATTTTCGGACGTTGTCATGTCGGCGCTCGGACTTGTAGTTTTGTCGCCCGTGTTATTGATTGTGTGTATTTTGGTTAGAATAAAGCTCGGGAGTCCGGTTTTGTTTAAACAGGACCGCGCGGGGAAAAACGAGAAAATCTTTACTATATATAAATTCAGGAGTATGACGAACGCAAAAGACGAGAACGGGAATTTACTCCCGGACGAAGTCAGGCTCACGAAGTTCGGGAAATGGCTGAGGAGTACGAGTATCGACGAGCTGCCGGAACTCTGGAATATAATAAAAGGCGATATGAGCGTGGTCGGACCGAGACCCCTTCTCGCGGATTACCTGCCGTATTACAGCGGGGAGGAGAAAAGAAGGCACGACGTCAGACCGGGTCTGACGGGGCTGGCGCAGGTCAACGGGAGAAACATGGTAGACTGGGACGGACGTTTGAAGTATGACGTCGAGTACATAAGCGGCGTGAGGTTTTCGGCGGATTTGAAAATAATTCTCAAGACGGTCAAAATAGTGCTTACGAGGAGAGGAATATCGTCGGGAAACTCGACGATTATAGAAGTGCCCGAGCCGCTTGTCAACAGGGTTAAGGTCGTCGGCAAACGCGAACCGGCCGGCGCGTCCGTTATCGCCGAAAGAAGCATGACCCCCGCGCCCGCGGAGGACTTCGCGAACGTCGGGTGAGACAGGCGGTCGCGAGTTACGCGCCTGACGTATTTACTATCTTTGCCCTCTTTCGTAAAGAGGGTGCCGTCCGCAGACGGCGGGTGTTTTCGTCTCCCCGTACGCGGCGTCAAATTTCAAAAACACCCGTCAGCCGCGCAGCGGCTGCCACCCTCTT
>WRMA01000102.1 GCA_009777355.1 Oscillospiraceae bacterium
GTACGGGGAGACGAAAACACCCGCCGTCTGCGGACGGCACCCTCTTTACGAAAGAGGGCAAAGAATAAATCCATTATTTGTTCACAAAAATTTAACTCGTTCAAAAACCGTGTATTTATAAAATAATTCTGTTGCAAAATTTGTCGTCTTTTGATATAATAAAAATCATAGATAAAAATTTTTAAAGTAACGGAGGTCTGTTATATAAAAATGACGGGAAAGCAAATATACGACGCGGCGATTATCGGAGCGGGCGTGGTCGGCGCGCTGACCGCGAGGGAGCTGACGAAATATAATCTCAAAGTCGTTCTTCTCGAAAAAGAAAGCGACGCGGCAATGGGCGCGAGCAAGGCGAATTCGGCTATAGTCCACGCCGGTTTCGACGCGAAGCCCGGAACTCTCAAAGCTCTGCTTAACGTTCGAGGCTGTAAACTAATGCCAAGTATATGCGAAGACTTGGGAGTCGGCTTTAAACAGAAAAATTCTCTCGTCTGCGCTTTTGACGGCGAAGAGATTTCAAAGCTCGAAGAGCTTAAACGCCGGGGAGAGGCGAACGGGGTATCCGGTCTCGGGATTATATCCGGGGAAAAATTATTCGATTCGGAGCCGGATTTATCGCGCGAGGTAAAAGCCGCGCTGAACGCGCCTTCGGCGGGAATCGTCTGCCCGTATTTTCTTACCGTCGCGGCTGCCGAAAACGCCGTCATGAACGGCTGCGATTTAATTTTATCTTTTGAGGTCTGTAAAATCATAAAAAAGCGCGATTATAATTATATATCGGTAACAGACTCGAAAAAGCGCGAGATTAAAGCGAGATATATAATAAACTGCGCGGGGTTATATTCCGATAATATCGCGGAGATGTGCGGCGACGGCGAGCAAATAAAAGATTTTGAGATTATCCCGAGAAAAGGCGAGTATTTCTTAATGGACAAAAACGCGGGTTCTCCGGTTAAAAATACTTTGTTTTCAGCGCCGACAGGTAAAGGCAAGGGCATATTGATTTCGCCTACTGTCGACGGCAATTTAATAATCGGCCCGACTGCGGAAGAGTGTGAAAAAGGCGACGTTTCAACGACCGCGTCCGGACTTTGCGAAGTTGAGCGTAAGGCGAAAAGGCTCGTTCCCGGGCTTAATATGCGTCGGGTAATAACGTCTTTCGCGGGAATAAGAGCAACGCCTAAAAATCATGATTTTAATATAGTCGGGTCAGAAAATATCCCCGGGGTTCTGCATTTAATCGGCATAGAATCGCCCGGGTTGGCGTCTTCTCCGGCAATCGCCGAGTACGCCGTCGATAAATTAAGAGACATGGGGTTAAAATTAGATTTAAACTTAAATTTTAATTCAAGAATAATAAGACGCAGAGCTTTCAGGGATATGAGCGATTCCGAACGTACCGAAGCGATTAAGCAGAATAATTTATATTCGAGAATTATATGCCGCTGCGAATCAGTAACGGAAGCTGAAATCGTCGGAGCCGTCCGCAGTCTGTGCCCGGCTGAAAATATCGACGCCGTGAAACGCCGGGTAAGAGCGGGCATGGGAAGATGTCAGGGAGGGTTCTGTTCGCCGAGGGTCGCCGAAATATTGGCGAGGGAGTTGGGCGTCTATATAACCGGGGTGACGAAACACGGGGGAGAATCGCATATTTTAACGGGGAAAACGAAGTAAACAGAAATAACTGGAGAGTGAATTTATATAAATATATTAAAAAAAGATTTGGTTATAATAGGCGGAGGTCCGGCGGGCCTCGCCGCCGCGCTTGAAGCGAAGCGTTACGGCATAAACGAAAAAGAGATTTTAATAGTCGAGAGGGAACGCGAACTCGGCGGGATTTTAAACCAGTGCATACACGCCGGCTTCGGGATACATATATTCGAAGAGGACTTGACCGGCCCGGAATATGCGTCCAGATTTATACGCCGCGTACGCGAAGAAAAAATAGAATATATTCTCGATTCTATGGTTCTGTCGATTTCCGATAATAAAATTATAAAAATTATAACGGTCGTTTCGCCGGAGCTTGGTCTGTGTAAAATAGAGGCGAAAGCCGTGATTTTGGCGATGGGCTGCCGCGAGAGGACGCGCGGCGCGTTAAATATCCCGGGGACTCGTCCGGCGGGGATTTTAACCGCGGGAACGGCGCAGAGATTCGTGAATATAGAGGGATATATGCCGGGGAGAGAAGTCGTTATTTTGGGTTCGGGCGATATCGGGCTGATTATGGCGAGACGCATGACTCTCGAGGGAGCGAAAGTAAAAGCTGTCTGCGAAATTATGCCGTATTCTAACGGTCTGGCGAGAAATATCGCGCAGTGTCTGGGCGATTTTGACATACCCTTAAAATTATCTCATACTGTCGTTCAAATAAACGGCAGAGACAGGCTTGAATCCGTAGTAATCGCGAAAGTCGACGAAAATTTCAAGCCGGTTGCAGAAACCCGCGAGGTTATAGAATGCGATACGCTTTTGCTGTCCGTCGGGCTTATCCCGGAAAACGAGCTTACGGCTGAAGCGAATATAACGCTTGACAATATAACGTCGGGCGCCGTGGTCGACGAAACGCTGATGACTTCTGCCGACGGGATTTTTGCGTGCGGAAACGTTTTGCACGTCCACGATTTGGTCGATTTTGTGACGGGCGAGGGTTATAAAGCGGGCAGAGCGGCGGCTGAATATATTATAGAAAATATAGGAAACGCAAAAACAGGCGCGCCGGGGGCGTCGCGCCCTACGGTTGGAACGGTTGGAATTGAAATAGTTCCCGGGGAGGGCGTAAGATACGTTGTGCCCCAAAGAGTTAATCTTAAAAATTTAAAATCCAGCGATAAGTTTTTATTCAGGGTTAATAATATATACAGAAACTGTAAAATAATTTTAAAAGCAGACGATTATATAATATATTCCCGGAAAAAAATAAAAGTTATGCCGAGCGAAATGGAAAGCATAGAAATCGGCGAAGATATTTTAAGTCGATTATATAAATTAAATAATATAAATAATCTTGAGATTTGTTTGGAGAAATAGTTTAATTATGGAAATTTCAGAAACGAAAATTTTAATATGCGTAACGTGTCCGGTCGGGTGTGAAATGACTGTGGAATATAAAAACAAAGATTTAATTTCAGTAACGGGGAATAATTGTAAGCGCGGCGAAAAATACGCTTCCAACGAAATAGTAAACCCAAGACGGGTCTTGACTTCGACTGTGATTTTAAGCGGCGCGAAAATAAAACTCATGCCGGTCAAGACAGATAAGCCCATAGCAAAAGATAAGATTTTTGAGGCTATGCGCGAAATCAATAAAATAAAAATTGAAGCTCCGGTTAAAATGGGCGATGTTCTGCGAAGAGATTTTACAGAGCAAGGGATAAATCTTGTCGCGGGGAGAGACGCATAAATTAAGAATTTTTTAAAAAATCAGGGTGAAAAATAATTTTATGGATTATATAAATCTAACGCATACGGGAACGGTTGAAATACAAACGGAACGGCTTTTGCTTAGGCGTTTTGTTTTAGGCGACGCAAACGAAATGTTCAGGGAGTGGGCGAGCCATGAAAACGTGACGAGATATTTAACGTGGGATAAACACTCTTCCGTGTCGGAGACGAAGACTTTTTTAATGCAGAGACTGAACGATTATGAAAGTCCGGATAATTATTTTTGGGCGATTCAGTTAAAAGACGAGGGGGTATTAATCGGGTCAATCAGCGCGGCGATTTTAAACGAACGGTCAAAATTCGCCGACGCGGGTTATTGTTTGGGCGAGCGTTTCTGGGGTAACGGCTACGCTTCGGAAGCTTTGAGGGCCGTTATGGACTATATGATTTACGACGTGAAAATAAACAGGATAGAATCCGTTCATTCTGTGAATAATCCGAAATCCGGGAGAGTTATGCAGAAAGCGGGAATGATTTACGAGGGGCGCTGCCGTCAGAATTATATCACGGGTTCCGGAAAATACCAGGACTCTGATTTATACGCTCTCGTAAAAGAAGATTTCGAATCGAATTATAAACCGGGAGTAAAAGATTTTCTCGATTTGGGGGAAATCAGATTGTCTATGCAAAGTCTGTCGCTGAAGTGTACCGAATGTTACGGAGGAGACAAGGCGAAAAATTTTGTTCCCGCTTATTTGTTTGACATAACGGAAAAAAACTCCGGCATAATTTGCGGAGAGATTAATTTAAGGCTTGGCTTTAACGATAATTTATATTACGGAGGACATATAGGCTATACGGTTTATGAGAGTTTCAGGAATATGGGAGTCGCGACCGGGGCGTGCGGGATTATTTTAGAGCTGGCGAAAGAGCAGGGATTCAAAAAAGTAATAGTCACTAATAACTATACGAATAAAGCGTCGAGAAGGGTCTGCGAGAAAATCGGCGGACGGCTGATTAGAATCGCGAAGCTTCCCGAATGGCACGATTTATATATACAGGGTCAGCGTTTCGTGTGTATCTATGAGATTACGCTGTAAAGCTGAAAATATTTTTTATAAAGTCTTGACGTTTATGTTTTTGTGTGGTATAATGATATTCGATAAAAACACAGGCGAGGGAATCGCAAAAGCGGCCGGCTCTCAAAAGTTGGACAAACTCAAAATGTCAGCGCGTTCCACTCTGCAAGAAGTGGAGGATAGTTAATAGAGTTCTATCTTCGATATGTATATGAGTAATATGACTATTATTACCCATATTAGAATTGTCAGAAATCTACGATGTTGGTTAGACATCAGCAACACCCCTTTCTGATAAGAGATGAGCCAACCGCTCCACGATTTCCCTTGCCTGTATTTTAAATTATACAACAAATAAAATAAAAAGTCAAGAGAGCGATATATAAATTTTGTCTCTTGACTTTATGTAATTTAAGCAGTTTAAATTTTAAATTTAAGTTCAAAAAAGGAGAGAGGAATTTTTATGAAACTTGACAAACTCGTCGGCGAACGGTTCAAGGAACGTCCGTCGGAATGTTCAATCGACAGTCACGCGCTTATGCTTCGGGGAGGCTATATAAAATACGTCGGCAGCGGGATTTATTCGTCGTTTACGCCGCTTAAAAGAATCGCGCATAAAATCGAACGGATTATAAGGGAAGAAATGGATAAAATAGACGGACAGGAGGTTGCGTTCCCCGTCGTTATACCCGCGGCTTTATGGATGGAATCCGGCAGATATTACGATATAAAAGCCGAACTCGTCAGGTTTTTCGACAGGAACAAATCGCCTCACGTTATCGCTATGACTCACGAAGAGCCCGCCGTTCAGCTCGTTCGCGAATACGGTCAGAGCTATGCGAAGTATCCGTTTATGGTCTATCAAATCCAGACGAAATTCAGGGATGAGGCCCGTCCGAGGGGAGGACTTATAAGAGTCCGCGAATTTACTATGAAGGACGCTTATTCTTTTCACACGAATCAAGAGGATTTTGACAGATATTATGATATTTGCCATAAAGCGTATGAGAAAATCTTCGCGAGAGCGGGAATCCCCGAGGTGATTTCAGTAGAATCCGATTCGGGCATGATGGGCGGAGATACCGCTCACGAATTTATGCTTTTGACCCCCGTCGGCGAAGATTCTATCGCCATATGCGAAAACTGCGGCTATAAATCGAACATGGAAGCCGCCGAAAGCATAGTTGAAAATACGCGCGACGAAGTTTCTCATGATTTAAATCTTGTATATACTCCTGATATTCAGACGATTGAGGGTCTATGCGAATTTTTGAAAATAAAACCCGAAAAAACCTGCAAGGCCGTTATGTATCAGAAAAACAGCGAGGACAACGGCTTTGTCGTCGCGTTTATACGCGGGGATTTAGACATAAACGAAACGAAATTAACCAATTATTTGAAATGCGAGATTCGTCCGGCCGTGATAGAACCCGAAGAGGGCGAAAAATACGGACTTTTCGCGGGATATACCGGACCTGTGAATTTAGACTATAGCAAACTGACCGTTTTGTTTGACAAATCTCTCGAGAACGCAAATAATCTTTCGACCGGAGCGAACAAAAGCGAATATCACTATACGGGTCTGGATATTGCGCGCGATATAAATAATATAAAAAATATAAATATCGAATATTATGATTTCGCGAAGATTATAAACGGCGGAATCTGCCCGGGCTGCCGTGAAAAATCAATAAAAATATCAAGAGGAATCGAGGTCGGGAATATTTTTCAGCTCGGTACAAAATACACTAAATCTATGTCTATGCAGTATCTCGACGGCGACGGTCAGCCGAATTATCCGATTATGGGCTGTTACGGCATAGGAGTGGGCA
>WRMA01000103.1 GCA_009777355.1 Oscillospiraceae bacterium
CGGGCTGGGGAAACTACATAGTTATCGACCACGGCGGGGGAAAAACCACTCTGTACGCCCACAACACGCAAAATCTCGTCAAAGTCAACGATAACGTAAAAAGAGGAGACGTTATAGGCAAGGTCGGCTCGACCGGCTGGTCTACGGGAAACCACCTGCATTTCGGGTATTACGAGGACGGCGTCCCGAAAAATCCTCTGCTGAACGGGCTGAGCGTTCCGTAACTTACTTTCTTTTTTACGGAAAAAAGAAAGTAAGCAAAGAAAAAACGCTCCGGACTATAGAGACTATGTTTTATTCGTTTCTTTTTTGTTTCTTTTTTCTTTTCGCAAAGAAAAAAGAAAATTAAATAAATCAAAAAAACGGAGATGACGCGCAGATGAACAGAAAAATTTCCCTGAGTTCGGCCGCGGTTCTGATATGCCTTGCGGTTCTGCTCACTTTTATGATTACGTTCGTCAATACGAATAACAGATATAACAGGATGCTCGCGACGAACGAGCTCAGCGACAGGGTAACTCTCAAACTCGCCGAACTGGACAGGAACGCGAGGGAATTATATATAGGCGAAATAGACAGCCAGAAACTTCTCGACAGCATAGCCGAAGGATACGTCAGGGGTCTCGGCGACAGATACGCCGAATATATGAACGCCGAAAGATACGCCGAATATCTGAAGAGCAATCAGGGAAGAATGGTTGGCATAGGCATAGAAGTCCTGCCCTCGGAAGAAAGGGGCGGCGTTATGGAAGTCGCTCTGGTTATGCCCGATTCACCGGCCGAGTACGGAGGGATACTCGAAGGGGATTATATATATAAAGTCGAGGGAGAGTATATTTCTTCCCTGGGATATACGGAAGCGGTGAACAGAATAAGGGGAGACGAGGGAACGGCCGTAAACCTCACTATTTTGAGGAGCGGAGCTTATTCCGAAGAAATCGAGATGTCTTTTATCAGGGCGGAAGTAAGAACCCAGAGCGTTAAATCGAGGATGGTCGGCGAAGATATAGGATATATACAAATAAGGCAGTTTAACAGGGAAACCCCGAACGAGTTTATAAACGCCGCGGACGAGCTGACGGTTCTCGGCGCGCAGAAATATATATTTGACCTGAGGTTCAATCCCGGAGGAGACCTCGACGGGGTTACGGAAACGCTTGATTTTCTTCTGCCCGAGGGACCGATTATAAGATATACTTATAAGAGCGGCAGGGAAGAATCGAGAATGTCCGGGGCGGACGAGCAGATAACCGCTCCGATGGCGGTGCTGATGAACGAGAGCACCGCGAGCGCGGCGGAGCTTTTCTGCGCGGCGCTTAAAGATTACGAAAAAGCCGTTCTCGTCGGAGCGAAAACGTTCGGCAAGGGAACCATGCAGGGAATATACACTTTAAGCGACAGAACGACCGCGCTTAAAATCTCGAACGCGAGATATTACCCGCCTTTCAGCGACTGCTACGACGGAATCGGGATTTATCCCCACGTAGAGGTATATTTGCCCGAAGGGCTGCTGAAAGAGAAAAGTTTCGACAGAATCGGCGACGAAGAGGATACGCAGCTTCAGGCCGCGATTAAAATCCTGTCGGAATAATCTCGCGTAAAAACAGAATATATTTCAATATTTTTAATTTTTAAAAATATTGGAATTTTGTTTGTTATATAAAAAAATATAAATCAAGGAGAATATGGAAATGCAGAAAACGATAAAGCATCTTTTGGTTACGGAAGAAGGACTGAAAAAAATGGAGGAGGAATTTGAGTATCTCAGGACGGTGAGAAGAAAAGAAGTGATAGACACCATAGGCATAGCGAGGGCTTTCGGGGATTTGTCCGAAAACAGCGAATACGACGAGGCGAAAAACGAACAGGCAAAGGTCGAGTCGAGAATAATGGAGCTGGAAGAACAGCTCAAAATCGCAAAAGTCGTCGACGAAAGCGATATAAAGACGGACGAGGTGAGTATCGGCAGCAAAGTCAAGGCGATGAATTTAAACTTAAACAAAGAAATCGACTACAGCGTCGTAGGCTCGACCGAAGCCGACCCGTTCAGGAACAAAATATCGGACGAGTCGCCCATAGGAAAAGTGTTAATCGGCGCGAAAAAAGGCGATGTGGTAGAGTATGAAACGCCCAGGGGCGTTTTCAGGCTCGAGATTTTAAATATTTCTAAGTAATAAAAAAGGGGTAGTGTTAATAATTGGAAGATATAAATAATCTTGATTTCAGCGAACAGGCGAAAATACGCAGGGAGAAGCTTGCGGAACTGCGCGAAACGGGGAACAGCCCGTATCTGATAAATAAATTCGACGTTGATTCGAACGCGGGGAAAATCCGGGAGGATTTCGACGAACTTGAGGGTAAAGAGGTCAGAATCGCGGGGAGAATCATGTCGAGAAGGGATATGGGAAAGGCTAATTTTATAAATATCTCGGATTTCTCGGGGAATATGCAGATATATATAAGAATGAACGATATAGGCGCGGAGAAATTTACTCAGTTTAAGAAATGGGATATAGGCGATATTATCGGCGTAACGGGAAAAGTTTTCAGAACGAGAACGGGGGAAATATCGGTTCACGCGGACGATATAGGACTTCTCGCGAAGGCTCTTTTGCCGCTGCCCGAAAAATTTCACGGACTCAAAGACATAGAAATCAGGTACAGGCAGAGATATCTGGATATTATCATGAACGGCGAAATAAA
Source organism: Oscillospiraceae bacterium (assembly GCA_009777355.1). Taxonomy (GTDB): domain Bacteria; phylum Bacillota; class Clostridia; order Oscillospirales; family WRJC01; genus WRJC01. Next base: position 2,704 of record WRMA01000103.1, read on the forward strand.
AGATTTGTTTGTTAAGAAACAGATTTTCTGGAGTACCGTGAGGAATTTTCTGATAGAAAAAGGCTTTCTCGAGGTTGAAACCCCCGTACTTGAAATCAACTCGGGCGGAGCGGCGGCGGCGCCGTTCAAGACTCGTCATAACGCTTTAGACACGGACGTTTTTCTGAGGATATCGATGGGCGAGTTGTGGCAGAAAAAACTGCTGGTCGCGGGATTCGACAAGACTTTCGAAATCGGACGTCAGTTCAGAAACGAGGGGATGAGCAGCGAGCATCTGCAAGATTATACCCAGATGGAATTTTACTGGGCGTATGCGGACTGCGCCGACGGCATGGCTCTGGTTAAAGATTTATACAGGAAAATCACGAAAGCCGTGACGGGAGGTTCGAAGTTCGTCTCGCGCGGGTTCGAAATAGACATGGACGGGGAATGGCTGATATATGATTTCGAGGATATAATCAAAAGCGGGCTTGGTATCGATATTTACGAAACTGATATTGCCGGTATAAAAAATAAGCTTAATTCGCTTAACGTCGAGTACGACCCTAAATTAAGTTTCTGGAGACTCGTCGATATACTGTGGAAAGTCGTAAGAAAAGATTTGTCCGGTCCCGGATTTTTAACCGGTCAGCCGATAGAGCTTAATCCTTTGCCCAAAAGACTGAAAGAAGACCCGAGAAAAGCGGACCAGATACAGGTAATTATCGCGGGTTCGGAAATGGGCAACGGGTACGCCGAATTAAACGACCCGGTTGATTTGCAAAAACGGTTCGAAGAACAGAGAGCGATGGGAGAGGCGGGAGACGCAGAAGCGCATAATCACGACCAGGATTTTATCGAGGCGTTAAATTACGGTATGCCTCCGGCTTTCGGGTTCGGCGTATCTGAACGGCTGTTCTCTTTCATGATGGATAAGCCGATACGCGAATGTGTTCTGTTCCCGTTGATGAAACCGAAAGATTAATAGACCTCTTTAAAAACCGGAATACGAACCACCCCGCCGACTTCGTCGGCACCCCTCCACGGAGGGGAATTGGGAATAAACGTCCGAAAGTGAGTGAAAATTCCCCTCTGTGGAGGGGTGGCGCGGCGCGTAAGCGCAGTGACGGGGTGGTTTTGAAAGAATTTTAAGAAAGGGAGTTATGATTATTATGAAAAAAATTATATTTATAATAGCGGCGGCGCTTGTGTTAATAACCGGGGCGTGCGGCGAAAACGCGGCGGTTAATAATAGTATTGTCCACGACCCCGCCGAACAAATCACGGACCCGCAGGAAGCGCTGAATCTTTTGCGGGAGGGAAACAAAAGATATATTGAAAATAAAACTATAACCCGTGAAACTAACGCTGAGGACAGGGAGATTTTGAAAGACGGACAGCAGCCTTTCGCGGTTATCGTTACGTGTTCCGATTCGAGGGTTTCGCCGGAAATATATTTCGACCAGAAGCACGGGGATATTTTTGTCGTGAGAAACGCGGGAAACATAGCGGATTACTCGGCGCTGGGTTCAATCGAGTACGCGGTCGAACATTTGCGCGCGCCGCTTGTAGTAGTCGTCGGACACAGCCGGTGCGGAGCGGTCGGCGGAGCTTTTTCCGGAGGAGAATATTCTGAGAATCTTCAAGCCGTTATCGGCGATATAGCCTCGGTAATAAAGGACGCGGAAAATATCGACGAAGCTATATATGCGAATATAGACGGGGTTTGTAAAATAATCGAAGAAAACAAAGTCGTCGCCGAAACGGGAGCGGTAGTGTTGGGAGCTTATTATAATATCGAGTCGGGCGAGGTAATTTTTTATAACGCGGAGTAAAGGCAAAAAAACCAAGAGGGGGATTTATGGACGAAAAAGACGAAAAGAAAGAACTCGGCGATTATCTGTTCGAATGGAAACGTAAATTTGACAATTTTATTTATCATAATAAAATCGCGATTATATTCGGCGTTATAATTTTGGCGTTTATAATTTTCGCTGTATCGCAGTGCGCCGGGAAAACGCAGGGAGACGCGGATATCGCGTATATCGGCGGTCACGAAATAGGCGAGGAACATTATAATAATTTAAGAAACGCCCTGCGTGAGATTCTCGGAGAGGATTTGAACGGCGACGGCGAAATATACGCAGACTTTACGCATTTCATGTACATGACCGAAAGCCAAATCGAAAACGCGAGGGCAAGGGGCAGAGCGGTTAATATGCAGTCGGTTATGACCGCGCAGACCCAGATACAGCTGGAGCTCGCGCAGGGGAATATAGTAATATATTTTATAGACCCGGAGGTTTACCGGGAGTTATCGGCGGGCGATTCCGGGATATTTATGCCGGTTGACGAAATCCTTGGATACAGACCCGAAAGCGCGAACGACGACTATAGTATAAGATTGGGAAATCTGCAATGCTGGCAGTATTACGAAGGTCTGAACGATTTCCCGGCTAATACGCTCGTCGCCGTCAGAGATATGTATACGGACGAAAAAATCAAAGGGGAAACAATCGAACGATACGAGAGAAATTTTAAAACGCTGAAAAATTTAATCGAGTTCGAGTATATAAAAGACGCCGGTGAAGAAGATTAGGGGTTAAGAATAATTTACGGGGCTTTTTTGAAAAGTTTGAATTTATCGGCGATTCTCGAAGTGAGGGTTGCCGCGCCGAGAAGAAAAACTATGTAAATGATTCCCAGAAGCGAGAGAGCCATTATAAATTCGCCGTCAAAAACGCCTGATGCTTCGTTTTCGTTAAATCTTTCGTCCGGGAAAAAGTCAAAAGAAAATTCGGAGTCAGAGTCTTGATTTAATATAATATTTTCCGTTTGAGAGTCGTTTATACCCGGTATTATTATACCGGGGTCGCCGGGGTCAAAAAATACGCCGGATAAACAGGCGTTCATGCCGTTAGGGCTCGTGTCTTCAATCATAAACTGAACGACGCCGCTTATCTGAAATCTCAAATACCAGCCGGACTCGTAACCCGAGACTTCTATATAATCTATTAATTCCCTGCCGTTTTCATCGAGAATCACGACGTTCGCGCTTCTGGAATGTTCGTCGTAATCGTGCATATACAGGCTTAAAATCTTCGCTTCCCTGCCGACGTCGACAATCACGGTGAAAAATCCGCCGCTGTAATAACACGCGGCTATGCGCGAGGTTTTTTCCGGGGTTTTAAATAGAGCTCCCGGTTCGCGCCGTATCGAGTCGTAATCGTCTCCGTCGTCCTGGTCCCACCATGTGTAGAACATCGGCAGTCCTCCCCAGTCGCTTTCAAAATCAATAGCCGCGTACGCCGGGATTTTTCTGTGGGCGGGATTGCCCGATATTATTGCATAGCCTTCGGAGCCGTAATTACCGGGCCAGTTACCGCGGGTCGTCCTGTCAATAGAAATCAGCCGCGCGAACGAATCGGCAGATTTTAAATCAGAATCAGAGGCTGCTGCGGCAAACATGCAGGAAATAAAAATAACAGAAGAAATTATAAGAAATTTAATAATTTTTGATTTTTGCATAATAATTATTATTGGACTTCTTTCAAAACCACCCCGTCACGCCGCTTACGCGTC
>WRMA01000104.1 GCA_009777355.1 Oscillospiraceae bacterium
CGCGTAAGCGGCTGACGGGTGTTTTTGAAATTTGATGATGCGCGAGGGGAGACAGAAACACCCGCCGTCTGCGGACGGCACCCTCTTTACGAAAGAGGGCAAAGATAGTAAATACGTCAAGCGTGTAACTCGTATCACACATAAAATATTGAGGGAGCGTCGGTGATATATATGTCAAGGCTGGGTTTAAAAATCAATTCGTCCAAAAAATTCAGGAAAATAATATCGGACGTCACGGATTTCGTGATATATGACAAAAGCGCGGATTACGCGGTCGCTTTAAGCGAAGATTATCCCGGGGGGAATAAAATAGAGAATAAAATAGCGCGTTCAGCAGAGGAACGGACCACCCCGTCAGGCGGACAAGCCGCCTGCCACCCCTCCGCGGAGGGGAATTTTCACTCGCCCACGGCGTTTTCTTCCTCATTCCCCTCCGTGGAGGGGCGCCGTCCGCAGACGGCGGGGTGGTCTTCCCCCACCGTCGAATTTACGAAAGCTCCGGCAGTTTCTATCGGCGAAGCCGGCGAAAATCTTGAAAATCTTGAAAATCTTGAAAATAATTTAAATCCCGAAAACAACCCGAAGAAATATAACAAATATAATATAGTGCGAAAAAAATATATTAAGTCTGCGAAAAAAATCAAAAACGAGAACTTCGCGGAGATTTTCGACTCGGTCAAATCAAGGGAAATAAATCCGGAAACCGAAGTAAATCAAGATATAAACCAAAGGGAAAATATAGAAAATCCTGATATAAAAACGAAAAAAATAAATCTTGCCGATACTTTAAAAAGGGTTTTCGTTTTATTGTTTTCTGTTCTATGCGGGAGTATAAATCTCCCGTTCGCGCAGGTTCTGTTCGCCGTGAACCCTCTCGGAATCGCTTTAATTTGCGCCGCCGACAAATATATCTTCTATATCTATTCCGGTCTCGTAATCTCCCTTTTGTTCCAGAGTCAGAACTTAATTATTTATTTTATTCTCTATACTGTGATTGCGGGCGTTAAATTCTATCTGAAATACAACAGGGAGCGAGCGAAGGCCGAAATGCTCTCCGAAAGCGTTTCATATAATATTTTAAGCAGAAGCGAGAAAGCCAGGCTTTTGAACCTGATTCACTTTAACGACACGGGCAGCGTCGCGACGTCCGTTTTAGTCTGCGCGGTCTCTTCGTGCATAGTGGGATTTTTGAGTATCGCGTTCAAGACCGAAAATATAATTTACACGGATATCGCGTCGGTCATGCTCTTCTCTCTGATATCCATGCTCTTCGCGTATCTCTACAGCGGACTCTTCGAAGTGGGAAAAGATAACAAAACCCTCGGGAGGGTCGGGGTTTGCTCGGTTATATTCACGCTTATATATTTCCTCGCGCCGTTCTATATATACACGCTCTCTACCGGATATATCGCGTCGTTTATCTTAACTCTAATCGCGGCGAACTCGGGCATAAAAAACAGGACGAAGAACCAATCTAAAAAAAGGATAAATGAGGAAGATTTCGAATTTGAGACTGAAGTTAACTCTGAATCGAAACAAGACGGGGAGAATATAAATTTAAGTCCGGACGAAGAGATTATAAGCAGGTTCGCCGTCAAGCTCATAGACAACGACGGGGTATTGTCTGATATGACAAGAGGCGCGATGGTCGGGCTGCTGTGCGGAATCGCCCTGGGAGACACCGCGGGAGCTGTGACCCTAGGCATACTCGGCATCGTATCGGGATTATTCTTCTCGGGTTCGGTTACCCTCGCGGTGATTGCGGGCTTAATATCGGCGGCGAGCTACTCTATTTATGTGGCAGGTCCTGACGCTTTACAGCTGTATATTCCCAATATGCTCGCGGGGCTCACCTTTTATCTCCCGGCTTCCGTGTTTTACGGCTCCGTGATGAACAAAATAAGCATGGGAAAATATAAATATAACCCCAAAACCTCCCCTCTTCTCGACAGGGGGCTGCTGATAACAGAGCTTCCCGCGAATAAACTAAATAGTTTATCGGACGCTTTCCAGGGTCTCGCGGCCGTATTCTATGAAATTTCAGAAAAGTTCAAGACTCCGAACTCGGGCGAAATCAAGGCGATAGTCTCGGCTTGCATAAACAAAACCTGCGAGAAGTGCGCAAACTACGATTCCTGCGTTTTGTTAGAGAAGCAGAGCATAAATAATATGCACAAAAAAAGTTCTGAATTTCTGCACAGAAACGGCAGATTGAACCCCGGAGGGATTCCCGGCGCGTTTTTATCCGACTGCATTAATATTACGGAAATACAATATAAAATAAATTCCGTCTACTGCAGTAAAGCCGAAGAGAACAGAGATAACGACAAGACCAAAATATTCGCGGACAATTACGAAAAGATTTCAAAACTTTTACAGAATAATATAAAAGCGGGCAAAGAAGACATCGCGTTTAAAAGGGATTTGTCCGAGAAGATTTATATAAGCCTCGACAATATGGGCATAGAGTGCGAGAACGTCATAGTTATGGGAGAGAGAAAGAAGACGGTCTATATATTCGGCATAAAAATGGTTAATTATTCCGGTACGATTTCAGACATAACTAATATGCTCGAGAGAACCTGCGGAACTCGCTTCGATTCTCCGGAGTATATATTGAGAGACGATTACGTAATCATGAAGAACAGGAGCAGGAATAAATTTAAAATCTATTCCGTTCAGAGTTCGAGGGCGGCGGGGGAAAATTTTGCGGACGAACGCAGTTCGTCCCTACAGGTGAACGGCGACAGCATAAGCGTCTTCGACGGCAGGGACGGCTACTGCTACGGCCTGATTTCGGACGGCATGGGCTGCGGAAAAAACGCGGCGCTGTCTTCGAGACTTACAGTTTTGCTTACCGAAAAGCTTTTGTCCGCGGGAAACCAGAAGGATTTGACGGTCGAGATGCTCAACTCGCTTCTCATAGCCAAGAACGACGAGTGTTTCGCGTCGGTCGATTTGTTCGAGGCGGATTTAATCACGGGTCAGGCCGCCTTTATTAAAGCTGGGGCCGCCCCGTCGTTCGTCGTCAGGAACGGCAAATTATTCAAAATCCAGTCGTCCACGGTTCCCGCGGGGATTATAGACAGTATAAACAGCGAGCAGACGAAATTCGAGATGGAAGACGGGGATTATATATTAATGCTCTCGGACGGGGTAATCTCCACTTTCGAGGAGGGGGCGTGGCTTCTCGAAATGCTGGGTTCGGAAAATAACCTGAGCGACCCCGAAGCCCTCGCCGAGAAAATACTCGGGGAAGCGTCGCGGAAAAACAGCCGCAAAGACGACATGTCGGTTCTGTTCATGAAAGTCGCGGCAGATAATTTTGCATAAACAAGATAAATTTGTTAATAATAATATAAGATTTTATAAATTTTTTTCGGCTAAAATAAATTTGCGAGGTGCGGCATGTTGCTTAAAGGAGTAAACAAACGGGTTATAGTGATAAAGAATCCGGAAAGTGAAATTTTTGAGGAAGCCTATTTTATCATAAGGAGCGGCGCCGGAATAAAAGGGGCGCCGAAGCAGTCCAAAACGAACGAGAACGAAATGGTGACCGAAGCTAACCGGATAATATCGGACTATCACAACCAGCAGAGGAGCATAATAGAAAAGAACGGGAGCGCCAGCAGCGTGGGAAGCGAGTTAGGCGAACTATCCGAGCTCGACGTCTTTTTGAACGGGGGGGTCAAAAAAGAAAAGGAAAAAGAACCGGGTAATAAAGGCAAAAAAGACGAAAAAAATAAACCTGAAAGCAAGTCTAATCAGAATCAGCTGGGCGACACGAAGAAGACCGGGCTGAACCCCAACTCCGGAAGAAAACGAATCGCCGCCGCCGGCGACGAAAGTTTTGAGGACGAGAAGTTTCTGGAGAGTATACAGCCGACGGCCCAGTCCGCCGTAAACTCCGAAAAATATGATAATTACGACAGTTTTTATCATAATCTCAGCGATTTCAGTTATAATTCGTATAATACGGGAGTTTACGAAGGGGGTAAATCGGCGTTTAAGTTTTTATCCTCGAAAGCGGTTAATAAAGACAAAAGTAAAATAATTCCGGAAAAAGAGAGAGGGATTCGCATAAAATTCGCGAAAGCGCCGCCCAGGAGTTTTTTCGTCGGGGTAGGATTTATGAGCGCGGTCGTGATTTTAATCAGGCTGTTCGAGACGATTGTCACGGGGTAGGATTTTTGCGATAGACTCTTGCGAAATCACGGGTTACGCGCTTGACGTATTTTTTATCTTTGCCCTCTTTTTTAAAGAGGGTGCCGTCCGCAGACGGCGGGTGTTTTATCTCACCGTACGCAGCGTCAAATTTCAAAAAACACCCGTCAGCCGCTTACGCGGCTGCCACCCTCTTTAAAAAAGAGGGCTTTGCCGTAAATTAAACCAACTGCGAAACTTGCGGCAATAAAAACCGCCGCAAAAATATCACGCCAAACGGTCCGCGGTTTCGACGGCGGCGTTTATATCCAGTACCCCGCCGCTGGATATTTTGTTTTTGAGAGAAGCGTTCTTTTTTACGCTCGACAAAATTATGCCCTTTATATCAAGGGCGTTTAAACACGGCATATATGATTTCAACAAAGCCGCCGCCCCGGCGACGTGGGGCGCCGCCATAGAAGTTCCGCTTTTGTAGCTGTACCCGTCGTTTAAACCAAGGCTGAAAATATCTATTCCGGGAGCTGCGATATCCACGCTTTTAACGCCGTAATTCGAAAACGAAGTCAGCGCGTCGTTTTGGTTCGACGCGGCGACCGATATAATATTGTCGGAGTCGTACGAAGAGGGATAGTCCGGGATATAATCGTTGTTCGTGCCGTAGTTTCCGGACGCGACCACAAACAGTCCGTTATACTGCTCTATCGCGTATTTCAGGGACGGGGAATAGACCCTCCCTCCCCAGCTGTTGTTTAAAATAGGGATTTTATGTAAGTTCGCGAAATTAATCGCCGCGATGGCCGCGTCGAGACTGAAAACCCCGCTCCCGATTCTCAAAGCGGCGACTTTCACGTCCCAGCATACGCCCGTAATCCCGATGAAATTATTGCCCAACGCGCCGATTGTTCCCGCGACGTGCGTTCCGTGACCGCTTATATCGTCCGGATTTCTGCCGTCTCCCGCGAAATTAACCCCGTTTACGTATCTGTTATCCCGGGATTTCCACATATTTTTTCTTATGTCTTCGTGGTTATAGTTTATACCGCTGTCGGTAACCCCGACTACGACTCCGCCGTTTCCCGTCGTATAGTTCCAGGCGTTAGGCGCTTCGATTTTTCTTACGCCCCACAATCTGTCAAAGTAAAAATCGTTCGGAATTATATATTCGTCGTAAAGATAATCGGGTTCGGCATAGACGACCCGGGGATTATCCTCGAGTTTTTCCGCCGCGGCGATTACCGACTCTTTCGAATTGTCTTTCAAGTGAATCAAAACGATACAGCCTATGCCGCTATCGTCGTTATTTATATCGCTTGGACTGTTTAGACTATTTGATTCTCCCGAATTAAATATAATCTCGACTTTTTCGAAATCGACCCCGTCGAGAACCTGATTTCCGTGATAATCCGCGGGATTTAAAAAAGCGCACTCCCTATCCAGCGCGGCGACTATTTTACCGGGAGCATAATTGTCATATATATACATATTATTACATTCTCCTTAATATCTGTTTTTTTTTTGTTTTTTTATAATATTGATATTATATGAACGCATAATATAGTTTGTTAATTTACGCGAGTTACGCGCCTGACGTATCTTCTATCTTTGCCCTCTTTTTTAAAGAGGGTGCCGTCCGCAGACGGCGGGTGTTTTCGTCTTCCCCGTACGCGACATCAAATTTCAAAACCACCCCGTCGCGCCGCTTACGCGACGCGCCACCCCTCCACGGAGGGGAATTTTCACTCCGCTCCGTCGTTTTCCTACTCATTCCCCTCCACGGAGGGGAATTTTCACTCCGC
>WRMA01000105.1 GCA_009777355.1 Oscillospiraceae bacterium
CTCCGTGGAGGGGTGCCGTCCGCAGACGGCGGGGTGGTCGTATTTCGGTTTTGAAAGAGGTCTAATATATTCGTTCCTACAATAATTAATAACTCCCTATGTTTGTCTTAATAATTTACAAACATAACTCTGTTTACAAACTCCGTTTTGTTTTTCAAAACTTCAAACGCCTTGTTGCAATCCTCAAGACTGAACCTGTGCGAAATCATGTTTTCGAGCGGCAGTCTGCCCCCTGCGACTAAATCCAGTACTATCTGCCATTCGTTTCTGAACGGATTAAACATACTGTTCCATGTGCCTTTTAATACAAGCTGTTTTCTCAAAATATGCCAGTAAGATTTCTGCGAGATTTTTATATCGCCGTACGGATTGCCCAACAAAACTACCGTCCCGAAAGGTCTCGCGGCTTCGAGTCCTGTTTCAAGCGCGGACGATACCCCCGTACCCTCAATAAAAACGTCGGCTTTTTGATTTTTATATATATCAAATCCAAGGCTTACTGCGTAATCGAGCTTTCTCTGGTCTATGTCGATAAAGTAAACTTTTTCAGCGCCGTTTATTTTTGCGATATATCCCGCAATCAAGCCTATCGGCCCCGCGCCTGTGATTAAAACTCGATTGCCGACTTTTATATCCGCGAGATAAACGCAGTGCAGGGCAATCGCCGCAGGTTCGCACATCGCGAGAACGTCATAAGATATATCGCCGTCAACATATAAAATATTCTCGTTTTTCACAGATAAATATTCGGCGAACCCGCCGTCTCTGCGCGAGCCGTAATAATCATAGTTTTCACAGCAGACGTATTCGCCAATCATGCACATCGCGCATTTTCTGCACGGCAACAACGGGAAAACCACGCATTTCCTGCCCGTTTTTTCGTCAAGCCCAGCAAATTCATGCCCGAGAATAATCGGGTAATGATACGCGCCCGAGCCGAATACTCTCGATAAATCGCTCCCGCAGATTCCCGCCGCCATTATTTTTATGAGCGTTTCGCCCTCCCCCGCAATAACGTCGGGGACGTCTTCGTATCTCAAATCGTTTATTTTATGTAAAACCGCCGCTTTCATGTTTGTTTTTACCTCTCTGAATATTTTTATAAATCATCATACGTTCAATTATAACACAAATTTATTTAATTACAACATGAATTTATTAATAAATATATAAAAAAATATATATAACGCGAATTTTTAAACCGTCTGAAACATTTTGGAACGTCTCCGAATATTATATAATATGGATTGATTATTAAGTTTAATTAAGTCCATAAGCGATATATATAAAAATATAACAAAAATAAACGGCAAGGAGACAATATATTATGTGTTACCGTAACAACGGATGTAATTGCAACGGCAGACGGCAGAACGGCTGCGCGGAATTTGCGGGCGAGCGCGACTATAACTGCGGAAGAGACCAGCAGGTTATCCAACATAAACACGTCATACATCATCAGCACGATATTATAAACGAATACGAAGTCGTACACGAACACGACTATAATTATTATGACGTCGTAAGGGAAAGAGACGTCGTACGCCACAACGACCACACTAATTACCACCCCAACTACTGCGGCGAAGGCAACGCGGACTGCGGAGCCGGAATCGGAGTAAGAAGCGAAAGCGAAAGCGGCGTAATGGGCGCGTACGGCAACGGCGGCGGCTGCAGATGCTCGAACCGTAACGGCAGACGCTCTTCATGCAGATAAAATTACCGGTTTGATTTTCAAACGGCGGGCGGATTCTTTATATCCGCCCGTAAATTTTTTCGAATTCGGCCAGCGCCCTCGGATGAAGTCTCTGGGTTATATGACCGCGTGTGTAGTTCATTCTGTCCGCAATCTGCTCCCAGTTTAAATCGTTTATGTATCTGAGGATTAAAAGAGTCCTGTAAGTGGAGTTTTCGACGGCGTCGATTTTTTTGAGCGCCTCGCATTTTAGCGACGCGAGTCCGTGAACTTTATATTTCAGGTCGTTTTCGATTTCCAGCAGTTCGGCGACGCAGTCCTCGAATCTGTTCCCGGGTTTCGCCCGTCTTTTATTTCCTCTGTTTCCGACTGATATATTTAAATTTAGATTTATCGACGAAGCGCGCGCCGCCATCTCCCGCAGGACCTCGCACTGCGAAAGCTTCGCGTTGATTTCACCGTCTACTCCCCGAAGTCTCCGTAAATATTCCTCCGCTTTGACCATATTAAAAATTCCCTCCCCCGAAATCGTTTAACGAAAATAATATCTGAACAAATATTCTGAAATTATAATCTATATTATAATTTATATTTTTTTATTTGTCAACAGAAAAAGACAAAAAAATAAATTTTTTCATAATAAAGAAAAATTATGCAAACATAGCAGAATTATTTATCCGGCATATTATATATAATAAACAAAAAATTTAATTTCGCAAGAGGTCTTATGAAAAACACAAAAACAATACGCTCGAAAATATTTTCGGGTTTTATAATAATATTATCAATCGGAATAGTTCTCGGCGGAGCGGGAATAATCTCGGTCGTATTTATTTCGGGTATATCCGGGGAGTTTCACGAAATTCAGGAAACGAGCAAAAATATTCAGGACGTTCTCGACGCTCACTACTCATGGAGACAGGAGCTGACCCTCTCCGTTATGAACGGCGAGGATTTCACCGGAGCTCTCGACCCGTCCGCGTGCGCGCTCGGAAAGTTTCTCTCCTCTCCCGAAGCCCGGTCGATAGGCGACGGGGAAGTATTAAATCTTCTCTCAAAAATAAAAGAACCCCACGATTATATACATACGAACGCCGTAATTATTCAGTCGTCTATATCGTCGGGGAATTTAGAGGAAGCGAAAAGATACCTGAACGAAAATATACTGCCCGAAACGGCGGAGACTATAAATATACTTTCTAACATAACCGGAAGATACGCCGATTTATCCGAAGAAGCTTCCGAAAGGCTTATTTTCTTCGAGTACGTCATGATTGCCGTAATTTCCTCGCTGCTTTTTATTGCGCTTATAACCGGAATTATTCTTTCCGTTATCATAACTAAAGGCATAGAAAAAGAATTAAAGCGTATAATTCAGAATCTCGCGCATTTATCCAAGAATATAAGCGTATCCGCGGCGCAGCTAAGCGAAGCTTCCGATAGTTTGTCAACCGGAGCGTCGGGTCAGGCCGCTTCAATCGAAGAAACGTCGTCGACGTTAAACGAGGCGTCGTCGATGGTCGCCCAAAACGCCGAGAACACAAAAACCGCCGCCGGTATAACCGAGACGGCGTTAAGCGAAGTCGGCGAAGCGGGGAAATACATGACCATACTCATGAACACTATGACGGAGTTGAAATCTTCGAGCGATAAAGTAGGAAAAATAATACAGACGATAGACGACATAGCGTTCCAGACGAATTTACTTGCAATCAACGCGACAATCGAAGCCGCGAGGGCGGGGGGAGACGCGGGCAGAAGCTTCGCCGTCGTCGCGCAGGAGGTGCGCAATCTCGCCCAGAAGAGCGCGTCTTCGAGTTCTGAAACGTCCGAGATAATAGAAAAAAACATAAACCTTACCGATTCGAGCAGAAGAGAAGCCGAACAGGTTATGGTTCTCGCGACGTCAAACGCGGCCAACATAGCGAATTTAGCGAAACTGGTATCTGAAATAAGCGTTGCGAGCGAAGAACAGGCGGCGGGAATCAAGCAAATAAACATAGCCGTAAGCCAGATGGAAAAAGCGACTCAGGAAAGCGCCGCGGTCGCGCAGGAGACCTCGGCTTCCGCCAACAGTCTGCGCGACGAAGGGCAGAATCTCGAGGAGCTGATTGCCGAAGCCCTCTCCATGCTGGACAAAAATAATTAATAATTATGAAAAATTATACAATATTTTAATATATACAAAATAATTTGTCCAGTATTCGGACATTTTATTATTATATAATTATATAAAGACCCAAAAATCTGAATGTTAAAATTAAAAAAATCAGGAGAGAAAAAAGTTATGGATAAATTCAAAGAAGATTTTATTTTGTTTCTGGCGAGAACGCAGGCGCTGAAATTCGGGGAGTTTACCACGAAAAGCGGCAGACAGTCGCCGTATTTTATCAACGCCGGGAGTTTCAGGAGCGGCGAACACATAGAGACTCTGGGTAATTTTTACGCCGACTGTATCATGAATTCAGAGGGAGTCAAGGACGATTTCGATATATTGTTCGGACCGGCTTATAAAGGCGTCCCGCTGTGTATTTCGACGGCCTGCGCGCTTTACAGAAAATATAATCTGAACAAAGAATACTGTTTCAACAGAAAAGAAATCAAAGACCACGGGGAGGGCGGAATGTTTATCGGGGCGTCCGTTTCGGACGGAAGAAAGCTGATATTAATCGAGGACGTAGTCACCGCGGGCACCGCCGTGAGAGAAATCGTTCCGCTTATAAGAGAGTACGCAAACGTCATAATAAAAGATATGTTTATTTTAGTAGACCGTCTTGAAATCGGCTATAACGGCAAAACCGCGCCGCAGGAAATCAAAGAGGAATTCGGCATAAAAGTCCGGCCGATAGTTACCGTTCGCGAAATAATAGATTTTCTCTATAACAGGTACGTCGACGGAAAAGTTATTCTGGGCGACGAAGAAAAAGACAGTATGGAGCGTTATCTCGAAATATACTGCCTCGAATAATTAATATTAGACCTCTTGCGAAACTGTGCTGCCATGTAGGGGCGGCCATTGGCCGTCCGTCAGAAAAACATCAAAACTGCGTTAATTTTGCGGACGCGCAATGCGCGCCCCTACAATCAAGATTTTAATTTCGCAAGAGGTCTATCAAAATTTAAGATATTTCAGATTTCCTGTTATTTTCCAGTTCGATTAATTTGTTTATCGTTTCTATCGACGCAATCAGTTGAATATCCGTGGGTTCCAGCGTAAATAATCTCTGCTGGCACCAGTATCCGAGCTTGAAAAATATATTTATTACGGGCAGCTTATCGCCTTTTTCCAGGTCGAACAGCTCGTATGCGAAAACCCATGCCAAAATAAACCTGACGCTCACGTAATCTATAAAAAAACTAAACGCCGTAAGAAACAAAACCACAAACACAATCATGTTTGTTCCGCAGCGCTTTGCCGTGCGCGGACGGCTTCTTACGTTCTCCAGTGATAATTCCATATCGTTTTCATAGGCTAATATCGTTTTATGCTCCGCTCCGTGATATCTCCAGGTTTCCTTTATTTTATATAGTATTTTTTTGATTATGTAAACAAATAAGGCTATTAAAAAGACGGTTGCGGCGGCTAAAACCGCCGTTTGGACCCGCGCCGAGGAATCCTCCAGTCTGCCGCGCGTAATATCCATGAAAAGATTTACCGCGACGCTGATTGCCAATATACGGTTTACGCCGAAAAACAGGGAGTATAATCCCTTCACGAAAGGAATCTTTCTGAATACGTCCTTTACGCTTTCTTTTACATGAATCCTCGTCCCGGTCGTTATCGAATAGCCGCCGTCTTTTTTCATGACGAATTTTGCCGTGTAATTGTCCGAAACGAAATTAACGCCGTCGTTTCTCGCGCTTCCCCCGATACCCACTATGCTTCACTTCCCCGTTAAAATTTTTTATTTTTTAATATATAATATAATAATTATATCACGTTCCGTATAATTTTACAAGAGGATTTAAAAATTTTACAACG
The DNA here is from genome assembly GCA_009777355.1 of Oscillospiraceae bacterium. Classification (GTDB taxonomy): domain Bacteria; phylum Bacillota; class Clostridia; order Oscillospirales; family WRJC01; genus WRJC01. The sequence continues at coordinate 5,679 of WRMA01000105.1, forward strand.
GTTTTTGAACGAGTAAACAAATTATGAACAAATGTGAAAATCATCGTAGAAAGCCCTCTTTTTTAAAGAGGGTGGCAGTCGCGTAAGCGGCTGACGGGTGTTTTTGAAATTTGATGTTGCGTACGGGGAGACGAAAACACCCGCCGTC
>WRMA01000106.1 GCA_009777355.1 Oscillospiraceae bacterium
CCCCTCCGCGGAGGGGAATTAATAAAACGCCGGGAGCGAGTGAAAATTCCCCTCTGGGGAGGGGAATTAATAAAACGCCGGGAGCGAGTGAAAATTCCCCTCTGGGGAGGGGAATTAATAAAACGCCGGGAGCGAGTGAAAATTCCCCTCCGCGGAGGGGTGGCGCGGCGCGTAAGCGGCGTGACGGGGTGGTTTTTAAAGAAGTTCACTCCCCCGAAAAAAACTTCTGCAGTTCTATTATAACGAGCGGCGATACTGACAGGGCGGCGACGATTAGCCAGCCTTCGGCGGGCAGATTAACCGTTTTGAAGATTGCCGCGGCGGGTTTTACCGCGACGACTGAAATTTGCAGCAGCAGACAGATTATAAAGGCGAGATTCATGCGTATGTTCGAAAACAAGCCTATTTTAAATACCGATTTCGAGCTGCGCATATTATACGCGTGGACGAGCTGCGAAATACTGAGAGTAGCGAAAGCCATAGTCCTCGCGTATATCGGGTTAGACGAAGAGTTCGCGTCGAAATATTTATAGCCTATGGTAAAGGCGAGGAGGGTAAGGGAACCTATCATAAAGCCTTCGAGTATTATTCTTATTCCCAGGCCGTCTGAAAAGAGGCTCTTTTTCGAATCGAGGGGAGGTTTACGCATAATATTTTCGTCCGGCTTTTCAGAGCTTAGGGCGAGGGCGGGCAGGGAATCGGTCACGAAGTTCACCCAAAGCAGATGTATCGCGATTAGAGGCGAGGGCAGCCTGAGTAAAAAGGCCGCGAATATAGTCATGATTTCGCCGAAATTGCTTGACAGTAAGAAATGCACGGCTTTTTTGATATTGTCGTAGATTCCTCTGCCCTGACGGACGGCTTCGACGATAGTCGAGAAATTGTCGTCGGCTAAAATCATGTCCGACGCGTTCCTCGCGACGTCCGTGCCGGTTTTACCCATAGCGCAGCCCATGTCCGAAGCTTTGAGCGACGGCGCGTCGTTTACCCCGTCGCCGGTCATCGCGACGATATTCCCCCTGCTTTTGAACGCTTTTACTATACGCATTTTATGCTCCGGGGAAACCCTTGCGAAAACAGAATAGAAATATATATTTTCGAGAAGCTGCGCGTCGCTCATTTCGTCGAGTTCGGAACCCGTGGCGGCTTTGTCGCCTTTGTTATACACGCCGATTTTTTCGGCAATCGCCATAGCGGTGATTTTATGGTCTCCGGTGACCATAACGGGTTTTATTCCCGCCGTACGGCAGTTCTGTATCGCTTTTATAACCTCCGGACGGGGAGGGTCGAGCATACCGATAAGTCCGCAGAAGATTAGACCGGACTCGAGGTTCCGCGGCGCGTCGGGGTCGCCGCGCCCTACAAAACCGCCGGCCGATGCGTCTTTATACGCGACGGCGATGACCCGGAGGGCGTTTTTCGCCATATTTTCGTTCGCGTCTATAATTTCGGCTCTCTTTGACTGGGTTAAAACTTCCGGCGAGCCGTTTCTTAAATAATATACGCATTTGTTCAAAAGAACGTCCGGCGCGCCTTTCGTTATGACCCTGTTTTTATTCTCCGATAATCTATGTATTGTCGTCATGAGTTTTCTGTCCGAGTCGAAAGGCAGCTCGAATAATCTCGTATATTTTAAATCTTCTTCGGTTTTTTTTATTTTAACGTTTTCCGCGGCGCGGCAAATCGCCGTTTCGGTCGGGTCTCCGATATAGTTTTGATGGTTTTCGTCGTAGCTTGAATTACAGCACAGAACCGCGAGGGAGAATAGATTTTTTGTGTTATTGCCGGAAGAATAAGTGTCTGTCACGGTCATTTTATTCTGGGTCAGCGTGCCGGTTTTGTCGGAGCATATCACAGTCGCTCCGCCGAGGGTTTCGACGGCCGAGAGCCGCCTGATTACGGCGTTGTTCTCAGCCATACGCCGTACGCCGATTGCGAGGACTATAGTGACGATTGCGGGAAGTCCTTCGGGCATCGCGGCGACCGCGAGGCTTATGGACAGCATGAACATTTCGAGGGGGGGAACTTTTTGTATTATGCCGAGTATAAATATAACGAAACAGACGGATAACGCCGTTATGCCGAGAAGTTTCCCGGTTTTCGACAGTTTTTTCTGGAGAGGGGTGGCGCCGGTCTCTTCGAGAGAGAGGAGCTCCGCGATTCTGCCGACTTCGGTCGACATTCCGGTATTCGTGACGACGGCCGTACATTTGCCGTAAGTTACGAAGCTTGTCATATAGAGCATATTTTTACGGTCTCCCAAAAGAGTTTTAGCGGGGAGGATTATATCGCCGTTTTTTACGACCGGCGCGGATTCCCCGGTCAGCGCAGATTCGTCCGTCTGGACTGATATATTCTCTAAAATCCTCGCGTCGGCCGGAACTGAGTCGCCCGCCTCGAGAATAATTATATCGCCGGGAACAAGCTCTGCGGCGGGGATTCTTGATTTTTTGCCGCCCCTCAAAACAAGGGTTTCGGCGGGGGTCATGCTTTTAAGCGCCGCAATCGACTTTTCGGCCTTATACTCCTGAATAACCCCGACGATTGCGTTTATTATTATAATAACGAGAATAATAACGGGGTCGAGGAAATCTGAATTATCGCCGTGAATGACGGCCGTAAAAAAAGATACGGCCGCGGCGAACAGCAGTATAATAACCATAAAGTCAGAGAACTGGGAGATAAATTTAAAGAACAGATTGTTTTTTTTGTTTTCGTTTAATCGGTTCGGACCGGAAATACTCCGCCGTCTTTTCGCTTCGCCTAAAGAAAGGCCGGTATTTTCGCCGCTTTTTAATATTTTCAGAACATCTTTTTGATTCAGGGTATAAAAATCCATATAAAAAATTCCTCGCCGTTATATATTCTTATATAGATTTTTATGCGGGGAAAAAAAAAATATTATTAATCTATTGAAATTTAATAATATTTTTGATATAATAGGGGTAGGGTAGTAGGGGGACGAGACCACCCCGTCAGGCGGATAAACCGCCTGCCACCCCTCCACGGAGGGGAATTAATAAAACGGCGGAGTTGAGTGAAAATTCCCCTCCGTGGAGGGGTGCCGTCCGCAGACGGCGGGGTGGTCTTCCCGTTTTTTAATACGGCTTTCTAACAGTTAACAAATAAACAGGAGAGAAATTATCAATGGACGATAACAGCAATAACAGCAGCGGCGGCAGTAATAATAATCCCGGGGAAAGCGAAAGTACCGGGATAGGCAAGAAAAATAAGAAAAGCGGCAATAAAAAATATACGATGATAGCCGTGTATTCCTTTATAGTTATATTGTCGAGCTTCGCGGTTATACTGGTTATACTCGCCGTGAGGGATTTTTTCACGGAGGGGCAGTATATCGCGGCGATTAATATTTTTATGCCGATAGTATACGGTCTGGTTTTCGCGTATCTGCTTAATCCCCTTATGGGGTTCTTCAAGAATAGAATATTTTTTAAACTGGCGAGGGAAAAATTAAAGAACGTCCTGTCTATAATCTCGTCTTATCTGACTATGGGGATTATTATAACTTTGATTTTACTGATGATTATCCCCCAGGTAGTCGGAAGCGTGCAGCAGCTCACCGGAATAGCCGTGGACTGGCTCAGTCCTCATGAAACAGAAACAGAGACAGAAAATATCGACTATGAGAGTATCGACTATGAGAGCATATCGAACGCGAAAATAATCGTATATCTTCATGAACTGGGTTCGAATATCCAGGATTACATAGACGGCATGGGGCTCGAATTGAACGTCCAGGAAATATTCGACGATATATCGAGAAATATCATGGACTTCGTCACGATTCATTTAACGTCCGCAATCAACGCCGCAATCGGCGTCGTATACGGAGCGGCGTCCGGAGTCATAAATATAATTCTCGGGCTGCTCTTATCGATTTATCTTCTCGCGGGCAAAGATAAATTTATCGCCCAAACAAAAAAACTGCTGTTCGCTTTGTGCCCTCCGGGATTTTCGTATAAAACGGTTAATATTATGCGTAAGACGCATGAGATTTTCGGCGGTTTCATTTCGGGGAAAATACTGGATTCGGCTATCGTCGGGGTTATATGTTTTGTAGTGATGCTTATTTTCGGCATAAGTTACCCGACGCTTATTTCGGTAATCGTCGCGGTATTTAATATAATCCCGTTTTTCGGGCCGCTTATCGGCGGAGCAATCGGCGCGTTGTTTCTCGCGATTAACGATTTGTGGGAAACGGTTTGGTTCGTCGTGTTTATCTTGATTTTACAGCAGGTGGACGGTAATTTCATAGGGCCGAAGATTCTCGGGCCGAAAGTCGGTATGCCCGCGTTCTGGGTTATAGTGGCGATACTCGTAATGAGCGGTATTTTCGGCATACCGGGATTTTTCTTCGGCGTTCCGGTGTTCGCCGTGATTTACGTTTTAGTAAAGGAATACGCGGAAAATAAACTGAAAGCCAAAGGATTCCCGACGAAGACCGAGCAGTATATAAGAGGACGTGGATTTATCGCGGACGACGAAGAATACGGCGGAAACGGCGAATACGGCGAATATAAAGGAAAGTCCGGGGAAGAAAAAAAGAAGAAATCCGGGAAATATGTCTTAATAAATAAAACCGCGAATAAATTGATTTCGTTTGTGAAGAGGAAGAAGTAATTATTTTCTTTCAAAACCACCCCGTCAGGCGGACAAGCCGCCTGCCACCCCTCCACGGAGGGGAATTAATAAAACGGCGGAGTTGAGTGAAAATTCCCCTCCGCGGAGGGGTGCCGACGAAGTCGGCGGGGTGGTTCGTATTCCGGTTTCGAAAGAGGTCTACAAATAAAACCTCAACATTCGCGCGTCGCTTTTCCCGGTGAAATTCTTCGAGAAGACGCTCGCCAGAAATTCTTTCGCGGCGCAGTATTTGTCGACGAAAGAGACTATATAGCTTTCTTTGTATTTCGGCGGTTTTACTGTGACGAGCCACATATGGCTCAGGATTATGTCGCGTTCGATTGGGTTTAAATCGCAGATTTCAAGGGAGTTTTCCAGGGCTTCGGCGGGATGGCTTCCGAGCATCTTGAATCTGTTTTTCAGTCCGGTTTCCTCCCTGAAATATAAATCGTGCATCAGGCCCGCTTTCGCGGCCGACACGTAATCGAGTCTTAATAGTTTGGATATGTAAAAACTGTAATATGAAACGTCAATCGAATGTTTCAGTCTCGTGCATTTATAGTGCTGCCTGTAATTATCCAGACATTTTATTTTTTCGTTTGAGAGAATACGCGAGGTCAGGTTTTTGTATTCGGCGAGGGAATTTTTATTGTACGACTTTATTTTTTTGATTATACCCATATTTTAAACGATACTCCTGAATTATATTAAATTTTTGATTTATTTATACTAATATGCAATTAATATGTAGGGCGCGGCGACCCTGACGCGCCGGGGATTACAACCTAATGCCGGCGGTATTCTGCGACGCGCCGTTGGCGAAAACCCCCGACCCCGGCGCGGCCGGGCCGCGGGCCCGGCGCGGTCCCCCGGCCACTACCCCCCCGAAAGGGGGCGGGGGGGGAAAGAAAAGGAGTCTCACGGAGCGGAGCGAAGGCA
>WRMA01000107.1 GCA_009777355.1 Oscillospiraceae bacterium
GAGGGGCGGCCCCCCCGGGCGGGGGGACAAGCCCCTGCCCCCCCCCCCGGGGGGGGAATTTTCCCCGCACCTCCGGCGTTTTGTCCCCCATCCCCCTCCGGGGGGGGGTGCCGCCGCAGCGGCGGGGTGGTCTGATTCTGAGTCTGCATAAAAAAGAAATCGCTGTCTTTTCCCCCGGATAAATCGGGATTTTTCCCCGCGTTTATTTTATGCGCGTTGGTTATGATTTTACTGCCCGCCGCCTGTCTGAATATTTTCGTTAATTTCAACACCGGAACGACCCCGGAATTTATTATATCGCCCAGGACGTTCCCCGCGCCGACGGACGGCAGCTGGTCGACGTCGCCGATTAAAATAAGCGTCATGCTGTCCGGTACGGCTTTTAATAGATTATAAAATAAAATTATGTCAATCATAGACGACTCGTCGAGAATCAAAACGTCCCCCTCAAGTTTATTCTCTGCGTTTTTAGTAAACCCCTCGGGAGGTTTACTCTCGAGAAGCCTGTGGATTGTTTTCGCTTCAAGTCCGCAGGCTTCGCCCATGCGTTTCGCGGCTCTGCCCGTCGGCGCGGCGAGCAAAACTTTTTTATTGGCGTTCTTAAATATTTGTATAATCGCCTTCGTTATAGTCGTTTTACCCGTGCCCGGACCTCCGGTCAATATAAATATTTTCGATTCCGCGGCCGTTTTAACGGCTTCGATTTGCACTTCGTCGTAAATTATACCCTGCCGCCTCTGCGTCTCTATTAAATCGCCGAGTAAATTTTTCGTCTCCCCGGGCGATAACGCCGTGTGATTCGGGGAATCCTGGACTCCTGTAGGGCGCGGCGACCCCGACGCGCCGCCCAAAATCCCCGGCGCGCCGTTTGACGAAGAAAACGGTTCGCTCCCCCGTAAAACCGACAGCAGACGCTGCGCCGAGCCGGTTTCCGAAAAATAAAACGGTGGAAGATATATATTGTTTTGGCTTTGTTCCTGCGGCGCGCCTGGATTTTGATTCTGCGGCGCGTCGGGGTCGCCGCGCCCTACTTCCCGGAACAATTCTTTTTTCTTTACTAATTCGTCGATTGTCATAATTATCTTCACGGATTCTATGTCTAATATCTCGACGCATTTTTCGCATAATTCTTCAGACGGAACGAAACAATGACCGTAATCGTCCGCGAATTTATTCAAAACATAAAAAACGCCGCTCCGGCAGCGTTCGAACGATTCTTTGTCTATGCCGAGTTTCGACGCTATATTATCGGCGGTTTTAAACCCCACTCCCCAAATATCGTCCGCGAGTTTATACGGATTATTCTTAACCGTCTCGATACTTTTATCGCCGTACGTTTTATATATTCTGTAGCCAAAAGCAGTCGAAACGCCGTATTCCTGCAAAAAAATCATGATATTTTTGATTTCTTTCTGTTCATGCCACGCTTTTTTGATTTTCTCTACCCTTTTTCTGCCGATATTTTCGACCTCGCTTAATTTATCCGGTTCGTTTTCTATTACATCGAGAGTTTTATCGCCGAATTTATTAACTATAAGTTTAGCGAATTTCGGTCCTACGCCTTTAATTAAACCGCTGCCGAGATATTTTTCTATGCCGTAAATACTCGCGGGAACGCTTTCTTCCCACGAGAACGCGTTAAACTGCCTGCCGTATTTCGGGTTATGCGTCCATTCGCCCCTGACGGTCACGACCGTACCTATGTTCACCGAAGCCATGTTACCCACGACGGTTATTAAACCGTCGTAATTTTTGACGGCGATTTTTATTACGCTGTAACCTTTTTCTTCGTTCGCGTAAGTCACGCGCTCGACGACTCCGCGAATCTGCTCGCCCCGCTGCGCGCTGTTATTATTATTATTTATTGCCATAGAGTTTTTTTGTCACATCTCCCTTCTTCCCTCCAGCGCCTTAAACAAAGTCACGGAGTCGGCGTACTCGAGTTCGCCGCCCACGGGGATGCCGTACGCCAGTCTCGTCGTCATTACGCCGAACGGCTTGATTAGCTTCGATATGTACGACGCGGTCACTTCCCCCTCGACGTTCGACGGCGTCGCGAGAATTATTTCGTTGATTTTTATTTCAGACCCCGTCACCCTGTTTACTAATTCCTTTACTCTTATATCCTCGGCGTTTATGCCGTCCATCGGCGATATTACCCCGTGTAAAACGTGATACACCCCGTTATATTCTTTCACTTTCTCGAAAGTCAATATATCCCTCGCGCTCTCGACGATGCAAACCAGTCCTTTGTCTCGTCTCTCGTCCGAACAAATCCCGCAGATTTCCCCGTCCGAGATATTCTGGCAGATTTGACAGACCGTGATTTTCGTTTTCGCCGCGAGAATACATTCAGAGAAACTATTGACGTAATCATCGCTTGAATTAAGCATAAAAAACGCCAGTCTCACCGCTGTTTTGCCGCCGATTCCCGGCAGCGACCTGAATTTCTGGATTAACGCCTCAAGCGTCGGAGAAGAACCCGGCGACATTATTTTTTTTCACCCCTTTAAAACAACCCCGGTATACCCGGTAAACCAAGACTTCCGGTTATTTTTCCCATTTCTTCGCTATTCGTATCCTCGACTTTTCTTATCGCTTCGTTTACCGCCGCGATTAAAATATCCGACAGGGTTTCTATATCGTCCGGGTCGACTATTTCGGGTTTTATATCTATTGCCGAAATCTCTTTTTTGCCGCTTATTTTAACCGTGACGACTCCTCCTCCCGCCGATACTTCGTATTCCCGGGAATCAAGGTTTTCCTGCAGTTCCGCCATATCGTCCTGCATTTTCTGCGCCTGTTTAAGCATTGCGTTCATATTCTGCGGGCCGCCGCCCATCCCTTCGGGTAACCTTACTTTCATAAATTTATATTCCCTCTCGTTTATCTTGATTTATAATTTAAGCGTTATTTAATATATCGTCTATGCCTATATTATTTTCGTTTGTTTTATCTGATTTTTGTCTGGGTTTCAACTCGATTTGCGCCGAATAATCCGGGGGTAAAAATTTTTTTATATTATCGTTTAGAAACTGTATGTTCTTCTGTTCTTTTAAGATATTCAGCTTAAAATTACTGTCCGTGTATATAATAATTTTTTTCGCGTTTTCGTCGATTACGCAGTCCGCGCTTTTAAGATACGCGACAATCATTTTGTTTTCTTTGCCGACTTCCTCGATTAAATCGGCGTATTTGCCGAAATATCGGCAACCCCCGCCGTCTGCGGACGTCACCCCCTTCACAGAAGGGGGCGGAGAAATACCGCGCTCCCCGCTGCCGCTGTTTTCTCTGTTACTACCCCTATCGCCGCCGTTTTCACTGTTATTACCTCTATTGCCGCCCCCTTCTGTGAAGGGGGTGCCCGAAGGGCGGGGGTTGTCCAGACACATCTCAACCAGCATAATCTCGACCGCGGCTCTTTTATTCGCCGTGTACCTGCCGAGATTTATTATAACGTCCGATATAATCTTACAGCAGTTCAATATACTAATATTATCAAAATCTTTCGATATTTCTATGATTTTTTCAGCTTCGCTCTTCTCTAAATTTATATATTTTAAAGCCGGATTTTTATCCGAGATTTTTGCGATTTGAATATTCCTGAACATTTCGAGAAGAGACGAACAGAAATTACCGCAGTCCGAAGAGCCCGAGTTTTGATATATATCCCAGAAAATTTCAAGAGCTCCCGCCGCGTCTCCGTCTTTTACGCAAACGCACAGACTTATTATTTTTTCGACGTCGAAATACCCCGAAACTTTAGCGACGTAATCAAATTTGATTAAATCAATATTATTCTGATTCGCCGCGCACGCCTCGAGAATATTTAAAGCATCGCGCATCGCTCCGCCCGAAAGCCTCGAGATTAAATTTACGGCTTTTTCTTCTATATTTATATTTTCTTTAGCGCATATATTATTCAGACATTCGGCGATTATTTCAGGAGGAAGCCTGCGGAAATCATGTCTCTGGCATCTTGACAGGACAGTCGCCGGGATTTTATTTATTTCCGTCGTTGCGAGTATAAAAATAATATGCGGCGGAGGTTCTTCGAGGGTTTTAAGCAGAGCGTTGAACGCTCCGCTCGATAACATATGCACCTCGTCTATAATATAGACTTTTTTGCTCGAATCCCCGGGAGTGTAAGCGACGTCGTCGCGTATGTCTCTTATATTCTCGACGCCGTTATTGGACGCGGCGTCTATTTCGAGCACGTCTATAATACTCCCGTTTTCTATTCCCATGCAAATATCGCATTTATTGCAAGGTTTTACTCCCCCGTTTTCGCCGCCTTCACTTTGGCAGTTCACGGCTTTCGCGAGGATTTTCGCGCAGGTAGTCTTACCCGTACCTCTCGACCCGCAGAATAAATAAGCGTGGGAAACTTTATTATTTTCGATTTGATTCTCCAAAACTTTCGTTATATGCTCCTGTCCGTAAACGTCCCGAAAACTTTTGGGCCTGTATTTCCTGTATAGAGATTTGTAATTATTATCCGCCATTTTTTTATGTTCCCCGTTTTTTTAAGAAAATTAATTTCTCCAGTCAATAACTTTAAGTTCTTTTATATTTTTAAAATGCTTTATATTATTTGTCACCAATATATAATCGTTTACTATACAGAACGCCGCTATAAAAATATCCGATTCGTTGCCTTCTTTGCTTACGGGAGTTCCCCGTAATATCAATTTCACATAGATTTCTATCGCTTTTTCCCATATTTCCAGCGTCATTTCATTTTTAATACTTTCATGATACAACTCTGAAAATTCCTGTAATTGAGTAGTTGCATTTCTCAAATCCAGCCAGCGTTTTACTTCATAGTAAACAAGCGGAGGTATAGAAAAAAAGTTTTCTTTCTCTTTCATGTTCATAAATTTTTCTTTAGTATCTTTATCGCCTTTAATCATATATGAAACTATATCGCTGTCGAGCGCGTAAATCATAATAAATCCAACTCCTCCGGACTTCTTAAAGTTATCCCTCTCGTTAAAATCTCGTCAATCGGGTCGTCCGCAAGCGGTTCTATAGAATCAAGAGCCGCTATAAATTTCCTGACTGCTTTTTTCTGCCTCTGATGAAGCTCTTCAAGACATACTTCTTCCGTGTCTGAAAAATTATTGCTTTTGCTTACTTTTTTTATAAACTCAACGACGAACCTCTGCTCGCTTTCCGGCAGACGTTCCATTAAAATATTCGCCTGATGCGTATATATCGACATTCTTATAAATTCACCTCCCCGCAATTCAAAAAAATTCAAGTGTGAAAATAAAGCCGTACACCGCGACTCGAACAAATAACCATACGCGGAATCCGTATCTCCCGTTCGGAACAGGCAGCCCCGCGGCGCATCGAAGAAATCCGCTTAATGCTGCTCGGTTCCCCGCCTGACATGGTTCGCGGCTCACGATCGCGCGGGACCCATTCTTCATCACGGGATAAATACGGCCCTGTCCGTACAGTCAATGCCCTAATCGACGGAATTAGCCCCTGCTGCGGCGGGTTGCAGGTCACAGGGCACCGCCATCTCCCCGGTTA
>WRMA01000108.1 GCA_009777355.1 Oscillospiraceae bacterium
TTCGTCTATGGCTTCGTGGGTATGCTGACGCTGATTGGCTTGACGAACGTAATCAGCACTATCTCTGCCAACGTCCGTCTGCGTTCGCGCGAGTTTGCGCTGCTCAGGAGCGTCGGCATGACTCACGGCGGATTGTTGCGAATGTTAAATCTTGAAAGCATATTGTGTTCCATGAAGTCACTTGTTGTGGGCGTGCCGCTCGGGCTCGCGGGGTCATATCTGATTTACCGCGGTTTTGTGTCTCCTGTGACGACTGCTTTTACGGTGCCGTGGATTCCCGTTTTGCAATGTGTTTTCGGAGTGTTTATCGTCACTTGGGTCGTTATGCGGTTCTCGGCGTCGAAGCTAAAAGGCGGGAGTATCGTTGAGGCGTTGCGCTTGGAAAACGGAAATTAGGGGAGACGCGCCCTACATTGGCTGCGTGTTGGTATAAGCTGAATCAACGGGAAGTTCCACCGTGAATGTGGTATGAGCTCCGTCGCTGTCCGCATAAATTTTCCCCCCGTGCGAAACGACAATCTCTTTCGCAATCGCCAGTCCAAGCCCTGCGCCGCCCGCGTCAGATGAACGAGAGGAATCAAGCCGGTAAAACTTCTCGAAAATCGCCGCGAGTTTGTCTTTAGGTACGCCGCCCGCGTTTGTAAATATAACTGAAATTTTATCCCCCGAAACTTTCGCCGTTATATTTATAACGCCGTTATCCTCGCTGTACGCGACGGCGTTCTTTAAGATATTATTAAAAACGCGCGCCAGTTTGTCAGGGTCGCCGTATATTATAAAATCTTCGTCTTCGGGTATATCAAGCGCGATTGCTTTGCCTTTTGCGGCAAGCGCCGGGTAAAATTCGTCCGTCATCTGCGCCAGCATATAATACAAGTCTATCTGTGTCTTCGCTAATGCGTCCGCCTGAAAATTATAACGCGCAATCTCAAAAAATTCATCTACGAGCTTCTCGAGCCTGTTCGCTTTTTCAAGCGTGATATTTATATATTTCGCTTTCTGTTCGAACGGCATATCGGGCGCTTCGTCAAGCAGACTCAAATAGCCGATAACGGAAGTAAGCGGCGTTTTTATGTCGTGCGCAAGATACATAACCACGTCGTTTTTACGCTGTTCGGCTGTTTTCGCCTCCTGTTCGCGCTTTTCAAGCGTTTGCTTTATAACTTTTAGTTTCTGCTCCATCGACGCCATTTCGGGAGATAACTTTATCTCCTCGTCTTTTTCGCCGACGAGCGTGTCTAACCCGCCGCTGATTTCGTTAAAATATTTTGCGAACTGCGAGAGAAGAAACCGCGATAGAATCAAGAAAAATATCCCGAACGCGGCATATATAAAATAGTCGAGATTGCTTCGGATTGCCTGAAAATATAAAGCGCGCGCGGCGGCGTAATCTATCGAGAATACTCTTCGAATAAGCGAAACAAGCAAATCCGCCGCGCGGTTATCCGCCAAATTTGTCAAAAGCGCGACGACAATAAGCGCGGCAAACGCGATTAACGCTATTTTCAAATATATTTTCCACTGTAACGCAGAATAACTCGGCTTTTTATTTTTCAATTTTGTACCCCACTCCCCATACTGTCTTGATATATTTCGGATTATCCATAGTATCGCCAAGTTTCTCGCGCAGATGCCGTATATGGACGGTTATCGTGTTGTTATTTTTCGCGTAATATTCGTCTCCCCAGATTTCGTGGAATAATCGTTCCGAACTCACTACGTTCCCTTTATTTTCGCACAGTATTCTCAAAATCGAAAACTCCGTAGGCGTGAGCGAAAGCGGCTTCTCGTTCAATAAAACTTCCCGCGCGTTTACGTCGATGACAAGCCCTGCGCGGACGATAATTCCGGCGTCGTTTTGAGTTGCGCCGCCGCTGTATTTCTTATATCTGCGCAGCTGCGCTTTGACCCTCGCCGCTAACTCCAGCGGACGGAACGGCTTCGTTATATAATCGTCCGCGCCGAGAGTTAAGCCTGTGATTTTATCTGTTTCCGTGTCCTTCGCGGTCAGCATTATTATGGGATAAGTATGGTTCTCGCGGATTTTTCGGCATATCGAAAGCCCGTCCGTGTCCGGCATCATTATATCGAGTACGGCAAGGTCAAGCTCCGTCGAGGCAATGCAATCCAACGCTTCCCGCGCCGTATAAAATTTAAAAACCGTATAATTTTCATTCTTTAAATATACCTCAACCAAATCCGCGATTTCTTTTTCGTCGTCCGCGACCAGTATTTTATAATCCACAAGCTAAAACTCCTTTATATAAATATTAAATATCAAGTATATTATACCAAAAGTTTTGAAATATTTAAGCGTGAATTTGTAAAGAAAATAGTTAAAATAGTTAGAAAAACGAAGAAAATATAATAAAAAATAATAATAACCGGTCAAAATCGGAAATAACGGCTCATTTCTGACTTTGACTTTCTTTGACTATCGATATATAATATAATCAAAGGACAAAGATAGTCAAAGTCAAATTATAAAAAATAAAGGGGGTAATAAAAAATGCTGCTGTCCGATATTATCGAGAGCATAATAAACGAAATGCTCAGGGAAAACGGCGGTCTCGCCGAATTTAAACGCAGCGATATCGCAAATAAGTCCGGCTGCGTCCCGAGTCAAATCAACTATGTCATAACTTCGCGTTTCACACCCGAAAAAGGCTATATCGTCGAAAGCAGACGCGGAGGAGGCGGATTTATAAAAATAAAGCAGATTCGCTTCGACAAAACTTCTTACGTCATGCATTTTATAAACGCGGTCGGAGATTCCGTGGACTATAATACGACAAAAGTTTTTCTGGGGAATCTATATAATCATGATATAATAAGCCTGCGGGAAATGAGAATGATTTTGAATATTACGTCGGATAATATATTAAAACAAATTACCCCGGCGAGCTCAAGGGACGTTCTCAGGTCGTCGATTCTAAAAAACGCCGCTCTTGCGTTAATAGAATAATAATAATAATTAATATTAGTTTTAAATAATAATATTTACGGGAGGTTAATAAAAAAAATGTTTTTTGAATTTGAACCGGAAATTTTCAACGTGTTTATTCTGAAACCGTCGCAGGGGCACCCGAACTCGATTCCCGCGGCCGAAAAAAAAATCTGTAAAATGTGCGGGGTTTCTTTCGCGGATATAACGAAAACGGGAAAAGCGGGCTGCGGCGAATGTTACGAGACGTTTAAAAACGAGCTGACCCACAGTATAATAAGAATCCACGGCGCGGTTAACCACACGGGAAAAATCCCGAAAAACAGGCGCGTTAAAATAAGCGCGAAAAGAAAACTCGAAGAGCTTAGTTTCAGGATGCAGAAAGCGGTCGGCGAACAGAATTTTGAGGAAGCGGCTAATATAAGAGACGAGATAAACAAAATAAAAACCGAAGCGGGGGAGGTATAAATCGATGAATACCGCAAAAAAAATACTGGAAGGCGCGAGTCCGGTTCTCGGACCGGACTGCGACGCGGCAATCAGCTCAAGGGTAAGGATAGCGAGGAATTTCAGCGATTTCCCGTTCCCCGTCAAATTAAATCCGGAGGGCAGGAAAAAAGTAATCGAAGCCGTAAACAACGCCGTGAAAAATCAAAATAATTACGAGTTTATAGATTTCGCCGATTTATCGCCGCCGGAAATAAACGCCCTAATGGAAAAAAGAATAGTCAGTCCGGATTTCATAAAAGGTCCGCCCGAAAAAGAACTAATCGCGGATATAAACGACGGGCTCTACGTTATGGTCAACGAAGAGGACCATTTGAGAATCCAGAGTATAAAATCGGGATTCGCGATATACGAAGCGTACGACGAGGCGAATAAATTCGACAATCTCGCGGACGGGAGTCTCAATTACGCATACGACGAGAATTTCGGATATTTAACCCAGTGCCCGACGAATCTCGGCACCGGCATGAGAGTATCGGTAATGCTTCATCTTCCCGCGATAACTCTTAACGCGAAAATCCAGAATATAACGGTCGATTTACCCAAAATCGGACTTACGATACGCGGCTTTTACGGCGAGGGAACGGAAGTCGGCGGGGATTTATATCAAATATCCAATAATATAACGCTCGGAATATCGGAAGAGCAGACTCTCGATAAAATCAAGCCCGTCGTCGAAAAGATTATAGAACTCGAAAGAAATTTCAGGAACGCGATTTATAAAAACTCGAAAGATTTGATTACCGATAAAATAAAGCGCGCCTACGGGACTATTAAAAACGCGCATATGATTTCAAGCGGGGAATTTTTATCGCTGTATTCTATGCTCAGGCTGGGCATAACTTACGGTATAATACAGGATATAGACTATAAAATCCTCGATTCCCTTCTCGTAAAAGTCATGCCGGCGAATTTAAGCCTGAGGTTCGGGGGGGAAGACGGCGAAAAGGGCTGGAAAGCCGTAAAAGGCAAAAAATCAGACCCGGGAAACGGCAATAAAGATATTTTACGCGCGGAATATATAAGAGAGATATTAAAATAAAAAAATATATAAATTTAAAAGAGAGAGGTGAAAGTATAAATGCAGGATAAATTTACCCAGTACGCGAAAAACGCGCTCGATAACGCTCTCGCGTCGGCAAGAAATTTCGGTCACACCTATGTCGGAAGCGAGCATTTATTAATCGGAATATTAATGGAGAAAAACTGCGGGGCGGCAAAAATACTAGAGAACAGAGGCATAATGTTCGAGAACGTAAGGTCTCAGGTTTTAAATATGTCCGGCATGGGAGACAAGGTAAACACTTCCCCCGCCGAAATGACCCCGAGGACGAAAAGCATAATATCGTCGTCGCTCTACGAAGCCCAGTCGCTGTTTCACAATTATATAGGAACGGAGCATATATTAATGGCCCTTCTCCAGGAAAGCGAATGTGTGGCAATCAAAATATTAAATTCGGAGGGGGCGAACACGGAGCTTATATATAACGATATATTAAATTATTTTTCAAGTCAGGAATACGCCTCGTCGGCGAAACCGATGGGGGATTTAATACCGGGGTTCACGCCGCCGTTCGGACAGGGATTCGGCGCGGGAGTCGCGGGAGCGGCGGCGAACAATCATAATTATAACGCGGCGGCGAAGAAAAATATAAACAACACGCCGGTATTGAATCAATACGGCAAAGACTTAACGGAAGCTTCGAGGCAGGGCAAGCTCGACCCCATTATCGGCAGAGACGCCGAAATGGAAAGAGTCGTGCAGATATTATCGAGACGCACGAAAAATAATCCGTGTCTAATAGGCGAGCCGGGAGTGGGCAAGACGGCCGTAGTGGAGGGTCTCGCGCAGAGGATAAACGCGAGGAGCGTGCCCGATACCCTTATCGGCAAAAGAGTCGTAACCCTCGATTTGTCGGGCATGATTGCCGGCGCGAAATACAGGGGGGAGTTTGAGGAACGCCTCAAAAACGTAATGGAAGAAATCAAGAAAAACCCGGGTAT
>WRMA01000109.1 GCA_009777355.1 Oscillospiraceae bacterium
CAGACGGCGGGTGTTTCTGTCTCCCCTCGCGCATCATCAAATTTCAAAAACACCCGTCAGCCGCTTACGCGGCTGCCACCCTCTTTAAAAAAGAGGGCTTCGGCAAAATCCCCTTGCATGAAATTCACAGGCAACAAAAAAACAACAAAATTCACAGAAAGGATAACGTAAAAAATATGACGAAACCCAAAACAAAATCAAAAACCCGGGATTTACCCCAAACCCCGAACCCTACCGATATCTCAAAAATACTGGGCATGATAATCGAGTCGAAAATCCCCGACTATAAAAAAGATATCGTTCAAATGCTCGAGAACATGCAAATCCCCGACGGCAATTTTAACATAATGACCGCGATGCTGATTGAAACGGCGAAAAAAGCCATGTCCGGCGATTTGAAATCCCTTGAATGGATACTCGGGATTCTTGGGCTCACCAATAAAAACCCGGACGAAAACCAACTGAATTATCACGGACTCCCCGCAAATCTCGTCGGCAGGTCTTACGTCGATATATACAGGGAAATCAGGGAGAGAAAATACAGATATTATGATTTCAAAGGCGGCAGGGGCTCTCTTAAATCGTCTTTCTGCGCCCTCGTTTTAATAGACGAAATTATGCGCAATAATAATTTCTGCGCAATCGCATTAAGGCAAATCAAAGACACACTCTCAGACAGCGTCTATTCCCAGTTGAAATGGGCAATAGATAAGTTAAATTTAAATAATTATTTTAAATTTACAGTTTCTCCCCTGCAAATAACGAGAATAGATACCGGGCAGATTATATATTTCAGAGGTTGCGACGAACCCGTGAAAATCAAATCTATAAAACCTCCCGGAGATATGCATATAGGCGTAATCTGGTTCGAGGAAAAAGACCAGTTAAACGGCCAAGAAGCCGTGAGAAATATACAGCAGTCGGTTATGCGGGGCGGAGGGGATATAATAGTCCTATCAAGCTACAACACCCCGATAAGCCGGAAGCATTTTCTGAATCTTGAAGAGAATCTTAAAAATAATAATAAAATAATTCACCACAGTTATTATTATGACTCCCCGAAAGAATGGCTCGGACAGCCGTTTCTGGACGAAGCCGAATATCTGAAATCGATAAATTTAAACGCATATAAGCACGAATATCTGGGCGAGGCAATCGGAGAGGGCGGCAGCGTTTTCGAGAACATAGAAATCAGGGAATTTAACAAAACGGAGCTTGACGAAATAAACCGAAGCGACAGGTTCTATTACGGCGTTGACTGGGGGTTTTACCCGGATATATGGGCGTATGTCAAGTGCTGTTACGCGGCGAAAGACAGGACGCTTTATATAACCGACGAAGCCGGCGAATATAAAAAAAGCAACAAAGAAACGTCCGATATATTAATAAACCAAAAAAAATTGACGAAAAACGACATGATTATCTGCGACAGTTCAGAACCGAAGTCAATCGGCGACTATATAAGCGCGGGATTATACGCGAGAGCGGCGGAGAAAGGCGCGGGCAGCGTATCTTATTCTATGCGCTGGCTTCAAGGATTGAATAAAATAATAATAGACGCGAAAAAATGCCCGAAAACGGCGAGGGAATTTTCAGAATACGAATACGAAAAAGACGCGAACGGCGAAATAATCACGGGCTATCCCGACAAAAACAACCATTTTATAGACGCCGCGCGCTACGCGGCGAATCTGTTGTGGCGCCGTCAATAAAATTTTACCCGGGTTATATTAAAATTATTAAAATAATCATTGACAAGCCCCGCATGTTTAATATATAATAAATATATAGTAAACGAGACAGTAAATTTTTTAATTAATTTTTAAATAAAAGGCGGGTATAATTATGGAGAACGAAATCAAAACCACCCAGGACAACGCCGCGGTAAATACGCCGGGGCAAACCGGAGTTCAGCCCGGCGCCGAAACCGGAACGCAAACCCCGGCTCCCCCGCCGGAGCCCCCTCCTCCGCCTCCGCCCCCGGTGAACGCGGAAGGACGGGTCTTTATATCGAAGGACGAACTCGAAGCCAGAATAAGAATTACCCCTCCCCAAAACGACGGCCTCGATTTGTCTTTCGCGGAACTGAAGATACTGCTTATCAAAAACGGGATAATGTTCGGCATGGACAACGAAGCCCTCGCGAAACTCGCGGCAGAGCCTACGTATGATACGGATATCGTAATCGCGCGCGGCGTGAACAAAAGAGACGGCGAAGCCGCGGAGCTTAAATATCTCGTCGAACTCGAACGCAAGCTCATGCCCAAAGAAACTGAAGACGGAAAAATCGACCTCAGGGATATCGGCGCGGTACAGGAAGTCAAAAAAGACGATGTTCTATGCGAAAAAATAGCCGCCACCCCCGGCATTCCCGGAACGACGGTCAAGGGCGCGCAAATAGTTCCGACTCCCGGCAAGGACAAGGCGTTCCCCGCCGGAAAGAACACGGCCGTATCGGCCGACGGGTTCAAACTTCTCGCTTCTATCGACGGCCACGTAAGCTTCTCCGGGAATAAAATAAACATACTCGACGTTTTTCTCGTCGCGGGAGACGTCTCGAGCCAGACGGGGAATATAAATTTTTCGGGCAACGTCATAGTAAGGGGGAACGTTTTGCAGGGGTTTACTATTTCGTCGTCGGGAGACGTGACGGTCAGCGGTTCTGTAGAGTCGGCGAAAATTACCGCGGGGGGGAATCTGGTCATACGCGGAGGCTTCAGGGGAGGCGAAAGCGGCGAGCTGGACGTGAGCGGCAACGCGGCGTGCGGTTTCATCGAGGGAGGAAGCATAAGGGTAAGGGGAAATTTAAACTCCTCGTATATTATAAACTCGACCGTAAAATGCGGAGGTTCGGTTATTCTGGGCGGCAAAGGGATGATAAGGGGAGGAGCGGTTACGGCGAGGGAATCTATAACGGCGAATTATATCGGCGCGAAAATATCGTCTGTTCTGACCGTCGTCGAAGTCGGCAACGACCCCGAGATTCTCGAACGGTTTAAAAAAGTCGCGGAAGACTTATCCCTTCACGAAAAAAACATGAGGGACGTCGAGCTGCTTATAACCACCCTGCTGAAATTAAAGCAGGTGAACAGGCTTACGCCCGAAAAAGCCGCGAATCTCGACAAAGCCGTCTCATATATGAGTACGGCGAAACAGACGCAGCTTGAAATAAGGGAAGAGCACGCGATGCTCAGCGCGCAGATGGCGGACATAGGCTACGGCAAAGTGCACGTAAAAAACACGGCGTACCACGGAACTAAGATAATCATGGGCACGGACGTCCTGAATTTACACGTGGATTATTCGTACGTGACGTTTTTCAGAGACGGCGAGGGCGTGAACTTCGCCCCGTTCAGGTAGGGGGAATTTGCGCGCAGGGGCGATTATTAATCGCCCGCGAAAATCATTTAATTCAACGCCGGGCGATTCTTTGCCCTCTTTCGCAAAGAGGGTGCCGTCCGCAGACGGCGGGTGTTTCTGTCTCCCCGTACGCAACATCAAATTTCAAAAACACCCGTCGCGCGGGTTTTACGCCAATGCCTCAAACCAAAATAACATCTCCGCGCGCCACCCTCTTTAAAAAAGAGGGCTTTGGCAATAAATCCGGCATCGGGTTGGAATCCCCGGCGCGGCATGGAAGCCGCGCCCTACATCCCACATTTTGCCGCATTTTGAATACAGGTTCTTATAATTTATCTATACCCCGGAAGCCAAGAGCCGTGTTCGGCGATTAAATCGTCGCACATCGAGATTATATCGTCGATTGAAAGTTCGCTTGAAGTATGCGGGTCGAGCATAGCCGCCTGGTATATATGCTCTTTTTTTAGCGTTACGGCCGCTTCGATTGTGAGCAGCTGGACGTTTATGTTCGTCATGTTCAACGCCGCGAGCTGTACCGGCAGCGCGCCCTGAATCGTCGGGGTCACGCCGTTTTTATCAACTAAACAGAAGATTTCGACGCAGGCTTCTTTGGGAAGATTTTCTATAAGATTATTTTTGTTCAGGACATTGCCGCCGATTTTATACGGCGTGTCCGTTACTATAGAGTTCATGATATAAGAAGCGTATTCGCCGGTTTTGTTATGCGTAAGCGAATCGTTGACGTAATTATCGCGCATATTTTTCCAGCCTTTGATTTGCTCTACGCACCTTCTGGGATATTCGTCGAGAGGGATATTATATCTTTTAATCAACTCCGGATATTTTGACTTGATAAAGAAATTATTATATTCGGCGTTATGTTCGCTCGATTCCGTGCAGTAATAGCCGAATCTTCTTATATATTCGTATCTGACTAAATCCCAGTGACTCGATTTATGTTCTGCAATCGCTTCTTTTTCAAGGACTGCAATCGCGCGTCTTCTTATTTCGGGATATAAATCGGTACCGTCGGAGTCGTAAACTTCGAGAAGCCACGCCATATGGTTAATCCCGGCGATTTTTTCTTTAATCGGCTCCGTATATTTTATGCCGAGGGAATTAAGCAGACCTCTCGTACAGCCCTGGACGGAATGGCACAGCCCGACGGTTTTAACCCCCGTGTATCTCTGCATAAACCCGGTAAGCATAGCCATAGGATTGGTATAGTTCAAAAACCATGCGTCCGGGCATACTTCTTCCATATCCCTCGCAAAATCGGCAAGAACCGGAATAGTCCTAAGCGTCCTGAAAATACCGCCTATACCCAGAGTATCGGCAATCGTCTGCCGCAGCCCGTATTTTTTAGGAACTTCGAAATCGGTAACCGTGCACGGTTCGTAAAGCCCGACCTGAATCGCGTTTACGACGAAATTCGCTCCGCGCAAAGCGTCTTTTCTGTTCTCGACTCCCAGATATTTCGTGATTTTCGCCCTGCCGCTATTAGTGTTGCTGTTTAACGCGCAAATCATTTTAAAAGATTCTTCAAGCCTCGCATGGTCGATATCATAAAGAGCGATTTCAAAATCCCTAAGCGAATCGGTCTGGAGGGAATCCCCCAGAACGTTTTTTGCGAAGACCGTACTCCCCGCGCCCATAAAAGTAATTTTACCCATGTTTAAATTATTAACCTTTCTGAAAATTAAAATATAAATTCATATTAATTTATATTATATATAAAATTTATGAAAAAATCAATTAATTTATAAAAATTTATAAAATTTTAATAAGTTTGAGGTATAATTGAAAATATAAACAAAACCGCAAACAAAACCGTAGGGACGAACTGTGTTCGTCCGCGGCAATAAATCCGACGTCGGCGTAAATTCCCGGAAGACCACCCCGCCGTCTGCGGACGGCACCCCTCCACGGAGGGGAATTAATAAAACTCCGGAACTGTCGCAAATTCCCCTCCGTGG
>WRMA01000110.1 GCA_009777355.1 Oscillospiraceae bacterium
AAAAGAGCTTACGGAGTCTTCGTATTATATTATATTCGAGTGGACGATGAACTACGGCAGAAAAGTTTATACTTATGTTCAGACGATTATCGGGGGAAGTTAAAATTATGGGGTATCTTATAGCGTTCGACGGTATAGACGCGTCGGGAAAAACGACCCAGGCGAAAATGCTCGAACAGAAACTGCGCGTACTTAATAAAAATACGGATGTTCTATATATTTCTTTTCCCGATTATCAAAGCGAAAGTTCGTCTCTCGTCCGGTTATATTTAAACGGGGAACTGGGGAAAAACCCGTCGGAGGTTAACGCATACGCCGCGTCGTCGTTTTTCGCGGCGGACAGATATATATCCTATATGAAACCGGGCGGCTGGCGCGAATTTTACGGACGTGAAAATACGGTTATAATCGCGAACAGATACACTACTGCCAACGCCGTGCATCAGCTCGCGAAACTGGAACCCGGAGAGAATTATATAAATTGGAATAATTTTCTGGACTGGCTTTATGACTATGAGTTCAATAAACTGAAAATACCGAAGCCCGATTTAACCGTTTTGTTCGATATGCCGCCCGAAGCCGCGCTCGAATTGATAGAAGAGAGGGCGAAGCTTACCAATACGCAGAAAGATATTCACGAGACCGATTCGGAATATCTCAAAAAATGCTACGAAGCGGGAAAATACGCCGCAAAATATCTCGGCTGGGAAATAATCTCATGCTGCGGAGAAAATAACGGCGGCGTTCCCTCTCCCCGTAACAGAGGGGAAATAAGCGGGGATTTGCTTAAATTATATATAGATAAAACGAGTAAGACTAAAAGGATAAACTAATATTTATGATTTTTAAACTTGCGGATTTTTCACACAAGACAGAGCTCATAAATCTGTGGCGCGAATCTTTTTCCGACGGCGAAGAATTTATATCGTCTTTTATTAATGCGTATATGATTCCGGAATATAACGTCCCGGTTATTGTCGAAGACCAAAAAATAGTTTCGGCTCTGTATCTTGTTGACTTTGATTTATATTCAAACGGTAAAAATCTGGGTCCGTCGGCTTATCTTTTCGCGGCGGCGACGAAAAAAGAATACAGAAACCGTGGATATATGGCGGAGCTTATTTTATACGCGGCGGATTTATGCGGAAACAGGGGCCTTACGGCGGTTTTTCTGTTCCCTCAGGGTCAGGATAAGAAACTTTTTGATTATTATTCGAAAGCCGGCTTTGAAACCGTATTTGCCGCAAGAAGACTGAAAAAATCAACGTCAAAAATAAAGACGGATATAAATGCCGGAGATTATTCCGGATTCAGTCTCGAACATAAAAATATAGACGACGCGGATATTTTTGATAAATTGTATGAATCTTATATCGGCTTTACGTCGTATCAGGAAATTATCCCGGTAAAAGACCGCCTGTTTTATTTTAAATGCGCGTCGTCTTATCTCGATTTCAGTGAAAATTCTGAAATTAAAACTTATTTCGGAGTTTTTGAGATAAAAAAAGAAAAAATTTGTTATGTTTTTTACAAAAAATATAAAAAAAATTATTATATTGATGATATAATATTATCACAAGAGAATAATTATAAAGATAAATTTAACGAAACGGCGGAAATATTAGCGGATTTCATCGTAAATTCGGGGAACTTCGGGGAGAATATAAATCTCGGTTTAAATATTCCCCCCGGCGTCTCTGATTCTGAGAACAGCCGCGTTCCCCTCGCGATGCTTCTGCCTCTGCGGGAAAATATACGGGATTTAGCGAATAATCTTAAATCGCCGGTTTATATAAATATGTTCATGAATATATAAAAATCTATAAAAATAAAAACGGGGTGTAACTGAAAATGGTATATGTTTTTCTTGCGAACGGTTTTGAAGAGTGCGAAGCCGTCGCGCCGATAGATATGTTGAGGCGCGCGAATCTGAACGTCATAACGGTAAAAGTATGCGGAGGCGAAGAACTCGAGGACGACGACGTAACGGGCTCCCGCAATATAAAAATAACGGCGGACATACATTTGGAGGAAATCGATTTACGCAGCCTGCAGAATCTGCAGATGATTGTTCTGCCGGGAGGACTCGCCGGAACGGAGAATTTATTCAAATCTGAAAAACTGGCGAAGATTATCGACTACTGCGTCGAAAATAAAATAAAAATCGGGGCGATATGCGCCGCGCCGTCGATTCTGGCGAGACGGGGATATTTAAAAAATATAAGGGCTACGGCTTTCCCGACGTTCCGGCGTTATCTGTCCGAAGGCGGCGCGCTTGCCGAAGAAATTAAAAATGTCGTTACGGACGATATTTTCACGACCGGCGACGGAGTGAAAAGCTCGATTGATTTCGCCATAGAACTCGTGAGGGTTCTGAAAGGCGACGAATGGGCGGATTCAGTCGGAACGGATAAACCCGCGCCGTTAAGTTAAATTAAGTAAATAAATTATTTATATTATAGATTTCGGAGTTGTTATTATTATGTTTGAATTACGAAGGCAGAAAAATGAAATCAGAAACGGACTTCTGGAAAAACGCAGAGAGATTCCCGAACAGAAACGCGAAGAATGGGACAGGAAAATATCGGATATTTTCCTGAGGTCCATATCTTACAGGTTCTGCGATATACTATTGATATACGCGTCGGCAAAAGACGAGATTTCGACGAGGGCTATAATAGACCACGCCCTCTCAAATAAAAAAATCGTCGCGTGCCCCATTTCAAATACGGAGGACAATACCCTGACGTTCAGAACGGTAAATTCGCCGGACGAGCTGTTTTCGGGGGCTTATAATATATCCGAACCCCCCGCGGAAAATCCGGATTTCAGGGAGTTTCTGGAGCCGGGCAGGATAGACGGCAAAAAATCGCCCCTCGCAATCTGCGTTATCCCGTGTCTGTCGTACGACCCCGGCGGTTACAGAATGGGTTACGGCAAAGGATATTACGACAGGTTTCTGCCGTCTTTCGAAGGCACGAAAATAGGTCTGTGCTATTCTGAATTTAAAGAAGACAGACTGCCTAAGGGTAAATACGACGTCAAGCTCGACGTGGTCATCACGGAAAAAGGCGTGACGGTATTATGATTCCTGCTTTGCCGAATAATAACAGACTCGCCGCGCCGCTGCTGTTAATCGCGGCGCTGCTGATTTTGGTTTTGTTTCACGGGTTTATTTTCACCCGGGACGACGTCGTATATATTTATACCGGACCTGAAGAAGAAACGGAAGAAAGTTCCGCGGATTATATAGAGATTAACGATATTAAATATATCCCCGACAGATTTTTTATATTTACGGTTATATTAAATATATGCGCGTTTCTTCTGCCGGCCGTGTTTTATATAAAACTGAAAGGCTCGCCGGATTTAAAAAGCCTGAGGATTAAACTGCCCAGGCTGAAATATCTGCCGCTTTGCGGCTATATGACCGCCTCTCTTCTCTCCGGGAGCGTCCTCGTCAATTCCCTTATGTTCTATACGGGAGAGACCGGGGGAGTAACTCCGGGTCCGGCGGGAGGTATCTTCGGGCTGAATATAAACTCGGGAGGGAATCCCGTTTACGACGCGGGGATTTTACTCTCTCTCGTTGTTTTTCCCGCCCTGTGCGAAGAATTTTTTTTCAGGTCGGTTATCGCCGCCGAATACGAAAAATACGGCGCGCTGTGCGCCGCCGTAATGTCGTCGTCGGCTTTTGCGCTGACTCGCTTTTCTCCCGGATTTTTCCCGGCGTATTTTTTTGCGGGAGTTATTTTATATATGACGGTAAAGATAACGGGAAGCGTTATTTACGCCGCCGCCCTTCACGCCGGATATAATATCTTTAATATATATTTACGGGAAAACTTAAACGGTATTCTGAATCTTGAACGCAACAGGCTCGCTTTTATATTCGTGACGGCGGTGATTTTTCTCAGTTTCGCGATTTTTGCGCTGAAAGAGGCCGAGGATATATATTATAACAGAGGATATTCAAACGAACCGTCCCCGGAATACGCGGAGAGAAAACAAGAAAGCTTCGCCGCCGCGAAATCTCTCTTATCGCCGTCCTTTATTATTGCGGCGGGTATATTTTTCGTATATATATTTATTATAATACCTGCATAAAAAATACAATAGAGTCAAAAATAAGATAAAGCGTAAAATAAGATTATTTTGTTTTGTGTGACGGAGGGATTATGAAAAAATGTCTATCGGCTCGGAGAGAAGAAAATATTTAAAGAGCGAAGCGAGGGCGCTTCTGAGATACAATTACCCAAAGCAGGTCTTTATGACCGGCGTAGTGATACTAATCGGCTTCGGGCTGAACTCTGTAAAAATAAATATTATAAAACTGCTCGGGCTCGAATACAGTTTTTTTTCGGAGCCGGTAAATATGTTTTTCGATATAGCCGCCGTTTTTGTGACTCTGCCTTTATATATGGGTATTATTTATGTTAATACAAAGCTTTTTGAGGGTAAGAATATCCCGGTCGGAGGCATGTTCTATTATTTTTCGTCTCCGGCGAATATTCTGGACTGCTATAAATTTATAACGGCGCTCTCGTCGAGGTTCATAGCGTTCGCGCTGCCGTTTCTGATTACCGGCGCGCTGATGCCCCCGATGAGGGAAATGTTTGAAATCGGGCTGACTCTCGACTTGAATATAAGCGCGGATTTGGCGATGCTTCTCGCGTGCCTGATTTATATAGCGGCGTTTTTTATATGCATAATAATTTTCATGAGATATTTCGCGTCGGTTTTCGTATTCGTAAAAAATCCGTGCCTTAACGTACGGGATATATTCAAAAAAAGCGCGAAACTCATGAAAAAAAGAAAAATCGAATCGATTAGATTTATTTTAAGCTTTACTTTCTGGATTCTGCTCTCGCATTATCTGGCGGGGTTTCTATATATATTTTTTACCCTGCCGTATATAATGCTGTCGTATTCGTCGTATTCGTCGTTTTTATTGTCTGAAAAAGGCGGGGAGGAATTTCTGAACGCCGCATACGATTATATAGGCGAGCCGGAAACAATATCAGATAATAAAAATATAAATTATAATAATATTAAATTAAAAAAAATAAAACGGGGAGAAATCTTCGGGAGATTTAAAAATATCGCGAAAGTAAGAAAGAAACAAACGGGAGGATAAAATTTAATTATGAAAGAGGAAAATCAAAAGAAGAAATTTTATATAGCGACGGCGATAGCGTATTCGTCGAAACAGCCGCACATAGGCAACGATTACGACCCCG
>WRMA01000111.1 GCA_009777355.1 Oscillospiraceae bacterium
GTTAAAGGGGGGAAAGCGGCGAAGCCGCAGGGGGGATTATAACCCGGAATCCCCCCGTCACTTCGTGACACCCCCCTTTAACAAGGGGGGCTAAACACCCGTCAGCCGCTTACGCGACTGCCACCCTCTTTAAAAAAGAGGGCTTTGCCGCAAATTTAAACCAACTGCGTAACTCGTGTAACCGCGTATTTTTATCAGGAGTTTCAATAAATGCCGTTTAAAAAAAATAACAGAAAAATAGAGATTTACGACACGACCCTGCGCGACGGAGCGCAAAATCCCGGCGTGTCCTTTACGACGGAGGATAAATTAAGGATTATCGCCGAACTCGATAATTTCGGCATGGATTATATCGAGGCGGGTAATCCCGCGGCGAATCCCAAAGACGCCGAAGTTTTTCTTAAAGCCGCATCGCTTAATTTAAAAAACGCGAAACTCGTCGCCTTCGGCTCGACCTGCCGCGTCAACGCAAACGCGGAAAGAGACGAAAACCTTAATATATTAAACGCCGTAAAGACAGATTATACGGCGGTTTTCGGCAAAAGCTCCCTTCTTCACGTTGAAAAAATCATTAAAACTACAGGAGACGAAAACCTCAGGATTATTTTTGACTCCATTGAATTTTTGAGCAGAACCAAAAAAGTCTTTTTTGACGCGGAGCATTTCTTCGACGGGTACAGATATAATAAAAAATACGCGCTTAAAGTCCTCGAGACGGCCTGTCTCGCCGGGGCTGAAAAAATTATTCTATGCGATACGAACGGCGGCAATATGCCCGGTTATATTTCAGACGTAACGAAAAAAGTCGTTGAATATATAAGTTTATTAAACAAAAATATTATAGTCGGGATTCACTGCCATAACGATTCCGGACTTGCAGACGCTTGTTCTCTCGCCGCGGTAAAAAGCGGCGCGGTTCAGGTTCAGGGAACGATAAACGGCATAGGCGAACGCTGCGGTAACGCTAATTTGTGCGTAGTAATCCCGAATTTACAGCTTAAATTAAACTATAACTGCGTACCGGAAGAAAATCTTAAAAATCTTACCAGACTCGCAAGATATATTTCGGACGTTTCGAATTTGACTTTCGATGAGAAAATGCCGTACGCGGGAGGTCATGCGTTCACGCATAAAGCCGGTATGCACATAGACGGGGTTTTTAAACTCCCCGAATCTTTCGAGCATATCCGGCCCGAATTAACCGGTAACACGAGAACGACTCTGATTTCAGAATTTGCCGGACGTTCGGCTCTGCTAAATATCTTAAATAAAATAAATAAAAATAATAAATTAATCATAACGAAAGATTCGGAGATATTAGAGAATGTGTTAGGCCTGATAAAATCACGGGAAAAAGACGGTTATCAGTTCGAAAACGCAGAGGGTTCGCTTTCTCTTCTATTATTAAAATCGCTGAATAGAAACAGGGAATTTTTTTCAGTCGAGAAGTTTAATTTATTGTTATCTGAACCCGAAAAAAACTCAAAGAAAACCGGAGCTTTAATCAAAATCAAAGTAGACGGAACAGAAGAAATCACCGCGGACGAAGGAGACGGACCGGTAAACGCCCTCGACAAAGCGCTGCGTAAAGCTTTAACGAGATTTTACCCCGAATTATCGGACATGAGACTAATAGATTATAAAGTCAGGGTGTTAAACTCGAACGAAGCGACCGCCGCGAAAGTCCGGGTGTTAATCGAATCTGCCGACAACAGCCGTACATGGCGCACCGTCGGCGTAAACACGGACATAATAGAAGCGTCGTGGAACGCTCTCCTCGACTCCGTCGAATATAAATTATCTCTCAACGCGGGACTTTTTTAGTGAATAACTAATAACTAATAGTGAATAACTTATTAACTATTAGCTATTCACTATTAGTTATTAGCTATTAGCTGTATCATGGGGGTGTTAAATATAAATAATACGGATGAATTGAGCAGGCAGAAAGCCTATGAACTGTTTGACAGCGGCGAAATAAATAATCTTGAAGCGGGGAAAATCGAGTCGCTGAAAAAGATTCATAAATATCTGTTCGGCGGATTATATAAATTCGCGGGCGAAATCAGGACAAAAAATATATCGAAAGGATATTTCAGATTTGCGAGCGCGTTATATTTAAAAGAGAGCTTGGTTAAAATCGAGGAAATGCCCGAGAACACTTACGAAGAGATTATAGAAAAATACGTCGAAATAAACGTCGCCCACCCGTTTCTCGACGGTAACGGCAGAAGCGGCAGAATCTGGCTTGATTTAATGCTGAAAAAAAATATAGGCAAATGCGTAAACTGGCAGAACGTCGATAAATATAAATATTTGAGCGCGATGGAACGGAGTCCGGTAAATTCTATGGAAATCAGGGAATTGTTACGGGAATCCCTTACGGACCGAATCCATGACCGCGAAATTTTTATGAAAGGCATAGATAATTCGTATTATTACGAAGAGAATTAAAATCCAAGACAAAAAAATATCTGAAAGGAACAGAAAAATTCTTGAACGGCGCCGAATATATAATAGACTTTCTTGAACGAAAAAACGTAAATATAATCTTCGGATATCCCGGAAGCTCGGTTCTGGCTTTATACGACGCTTTATATAAAGCGGATAAAAATAATATAAGGCATATATTAACCCGTCACGAACAGGGCGCGGTTCACGCCGCCGAAGGCTATGCGAAAGCTTCGGGTAAAACCGGGGTCGTTTTCGCCACGTCCGGACCCGGCGCGGCGAATCTCGTCACCGGACTCGCGGACGCAATGCTCGATTCCGTTCCCGTTCTCGCAGTCACCGGACAGGTCGATTCTTCGTCTCTGGGTAAAGACGCCTTTCAGGAAGCGGACATGCTCGGGGTTACTATCGCCGTAACGAAACATAATTATCTGGTGAAAAATATCAATGATTTACCCGTTGTTCTCGAGGAAGCGTGGCAAATCGCGTCGAACGGCAGAAAAGGTCCGGTTCTCGTCGATATAACGAAAGACGTTTTCGACGGGGAGATTCTCGGAATCCCCCCTGCGGCTTCGCCGCTTCCCCCCTTTAGCAAGGGGGGCTTCGGGGTAGTTTCAGCCCCCCTTGTTAAAGGGGGGACGTCACGAAGTGACAGGGGGGATTCCGGACAAACGCAAAAAATATTAGATTTGCTCGCCGGTTCGAAAAGGCCGGTTATTTTAGCCGGAGGCGGAGTTGCGGCGTCAAGGGAAGCTCCGGAGCTTATGGGTAAATTTATAGATAAATATAAAATTCCCTGCGTCGTGACTTTAATGGGCAAATCTGTCATAGATTCGGAGAATAAATTTTTTATGGGAATGGCTGGAATGTACGGACTGCCCGAAGCGAACGAAACGCTATATAACAGCGATTTGGCGATTGCGGTCGGGACAAGATTTTCCGACAGGACTATAATTGACCCGGAATTATTTTCCCGCTCAAAAACAATAATTCATGCAGATATAGATATCGCAGAAATATCAAAAAATATAAGAGCCGACATAGGCATAGCGATTGACTCCGCCGATTTTTTCAGGGCTCTGCTTGATTTTGAACAAACGCCCAATGTAGGGCGCGGCGACCCCGACGCGCCGTGGAATCAAATCCTAAACGCGCCGGAGATTTCAGACCCCGACGCGCCGCAAAAGCCCCCCGACGTCGGGTTGAAATACGCGGCGCGTCGGGGTCGCCGCGCCCTACGGTCACAAAAATTTTACGTTAATCGAAACGCATGTAATCCGCGCCCCGCCATGCGGGAAATAATAAGAACTATCGTCAATTTATGCGGGGAAAATCATATAGACAATGTAATAGTTACGGACGTAGGACAGCATCAAATGCTCGCAGCGCGGGAGACGAGGCATAAAACCCCGGGGAGTTTTATAACGTCCGGCGGACTCGGTACTATGGGGTTCGGACTCCCCGCGGCAATCGGCGCGGCGTTCGCCCAGAATCAAAACGGCGGTAAAAAAATAATATTATTTTCCGGAGACGGAGGTTTCCAGATGACGATACAGGAACTTGCGACCGTTAAGAAAACTCCCGTTCCCGTTAAAATTTTCGTCCTGGATAATAACGGCCTGGGTATGGTACGGCAATTACAGGAATATGAGAAAGACGGCAGATACTGCGAAACGATTCTCGAAGACAATCCGGATTTTACAAAAATCGCGGACGCCTATAATATAAAAAGCGTAAAGATTGATTCCCGTGAAAATCTCAAAGCGATTATCAAAACCGTTCTTGAGAGCGACGAAACGATTCTCGTTCACGCATTGACGGACCCGGACGAAAACGTTATATAAAAAAAACAAGGGAGACGATAATCATAGATAATATAAATAACAGGACAAAACGCATAATTATCGCGAGGGTAGACAACAAACCCGGGGTAGTATCGAGGATTTCGGGGTTTTTCACCCGCAGGGGATATAATATAGAAAGTTTCGTGACAAGCGTCACGGACGACCCTAAAATATATCATCTCACTTTTTCGGTTTTGTGCACCCCGGACGAAGCGCGTCTGCTCGTTTATCAGCTGGGCAGGATAATCGAAGTGAACGAAGTTTTCGACGCGACGAATAAAGATATTATTATACGCGAGTTTATGCTTATAAAAATAAACTGCCCCGAAGAAAAAATCCCGGAAATACTCGGAATAGAAATATATAATTCGCCCGGCCTGAAAATCGCCGGAAGAGGCGAAAACTGCGTCACAGTCGAAGTTACGGGGAATCCCGTCCAGCTCGACGCGGTTATAATTGAACTGGGGAAGAAATACGGCGTAATCAACATCGTCCGTTCGGGAACGGTCTGCGTCATGAATTAGAAAACAAAACCACGAGTTACGCGCTCGACGTATTTACTATCCTTGCCCTCTTTCGTAAAGAGGGTGCCGTCCGCAGACGGCGGGTGTTTTTGTCTCCCCGTACACAACATCAGATTTCAAAAACACCCGTCAGCCGCTTACGCGGCTGCCACCCTCTTTAAA
>WRMA01000112.1 GCA_009777355.1 Oscillospiraceae bacterium
AGATTATTTGTATTTTACAGAGGCTTGAACAGATTATAGAAAAATCCCCGCGCCGCTTCGGGCTGTCGGCGACTGTCGGCGCGCCCGAAGAAATCGCTAAATGGCTTGGGCTGGGCAGTAAGCGCGAATGCGATATTATACAGATAAAATCAGCCAAAACAAAATGGCGGCTTGCGATAAATCATTTTTTTGTCGCCCCTCAGGCTGATACTACGGAAAGCAGCGGGATGACGCCGGAACAGCAGCGGGATGTGGTTGGGGGCGGGAAAAATATAGCAGGGGCGATTATTAATCGCCCGCAAAACGACGCAAACAATGAAAACAATGAAAACGGGCGATTATTAACCGCCCCTGCGGAAACGCCGTCATTTGAGCCAAACGACAACGATTTATACCCCGAATATGACAAATTCGCCGAGTTTATCAAAGAAGACGAGGGGTTTTCTTACATGTACGAGTGCGCGACGGAGAAAAAAAGCCTGATATTCACAAACTCACGCGAGGAAGCCGAGTTTGTCACGGCGACTATGCGTGAAATCGCAAAAACCAGACATGAGGACGATATATTTTATATACATCACGGCGATTTGTCCGCGCCGATAAGAGAAGAAGCCGAACTTGTCTTGAAAGACGAAGAGAAACCCGCCGTCGGAATCGCCACGGTTACTATGGAACTCGGGGTAGATATCGGCAGGCTCGAGAGGGTTATACAGGTCAGCTCGCCTAATACTATATCGAATTTTCTGCAAAGGCTAGGACGTTCGGGAAGACGCGGAGACCCGTCCGAAATGATAATGGTATTTCGCGAAGAAGAGCCTCTGCCGACGGCGACCACGCCGAAAAGTCTGCCGTGGGAATTATTAAAGGCGATTGCAGTCACCCAGTTATATATAGAGGAAAAATTTATAGAACCGCCGAATTTAAAAAAGCTGCCGTTCAGCTTATTATATCATCAAACTATGAGTTTCGTCGCGTCTTTCGGCGAAATCACGCCGCGAGATTTAGCCGATAAAATGCTCGGTTTCAGCCCGTTTAAAGACGTTTCGAGAGAACAGTTCAAGCAGTTGTTATTCTCGCTCTTACAGCATGACCATTTGCAATTTGTCGAGGATTCGAGGGAGAAAAGCGTGATAATAGGCTTACGGGGAGAGAGGATTATCAACTCGTTTAAATTTTACGCGGTTTTTCAGGACGTCGAGAGTTTTACTGTAAAATGCGAATCGCAGGAAATCGGCACAATCACAAAAAGCCCTCCCGAGGGGGAGAGGTTCGCTCTCGCGGGAAGAACATGGGAAGTAATCGAGCTCGATATCAAACGCAAGATAATATACGTCAAGAAAGTCGAGGGCAAGATGACAATCGACTGGCCGGGGGAATACGGCGTCGTACACACGAAAATAGTCGAGAGAATCAAACGGGTACTCGAAGAAGATACGATATATCCCTACTTAATGGACAGCGCGAGAGCCAGACTTAGGGAAGCGAGGGAAATCGTTAGAAAAACAAAATTGTTCCGGTATCCCCTGGCTCATCTGGGAGGGTATTCCTATGCGTTTTTTCCGTGGCTCGGGACCGTTTCGTTCAGGACTTTACGCAGATATATAAAGTCAAACATGGCGAAGCAGTTTAAGATAAGCAATCTCGAATTTGAAGGCTGTTATTTTTTCGAGTTCAAAATGGAGAAAGGCGGCGGCTATGATTTTATTAAATTCATGTACGACGACATAAAGCGCCACGGACTCGACAAAGAAGATTTAGCCGGAACGAACGAAGACTTCGCGCATGAGAAATACGACGAATATATCCCGAAGCGCCTCCTGCGCGAAGCGTTTATCAGCGATAACCTGAGAACCGACGAAATCCAGCATAGAATAAGCGAATATCTCGGGATGTATTAGCTCAATAGTGTCCTTTGCATGAAAGAATCAATAAATTTCTGCGTTCGTCCCCTACATATATCAGTCTATGTTCCTGCGTAATACGCCGGGAGTATGCTTTGCGTCCTTTAAGAGCCTCGGGTTTTCCCATACCGTTCATAAACCCGTTGCGGGAGATATCCTCTATCAGGCAGTTAATTTTCAAGAATATCTTTTTATCCGCTTTCGCCCATTCTGTATATTCGCCCCAGGCGTCGGGAGAAAATATTATATTCATATCTGCTTTTCCATTTTTTTAAGTTCGTCAAACGTTTTCGTTATGCCTTTTCCGTTTTTTATTTCTTCCAAACCCTTGTCCATTTTTGCGTACAGTTCGTTAAATTTTTCATCTTTAAGCTTCAGCAGACTGATATATTCGTTTTCGGACATAATAACGACGTTTTTGTTATCTTTCCGGGTAACGATTACGGTTTCGTTATACTCGTTGATTTTATCGCAGTAATTATTGAAATTCTCGCGTATATTTGAAAAATTAACAGCTATCATAAGAACACGCCTCCAACCGCGCGATATATTATAAAATATAAAATTTTCAGCCGTCAGCTATGGGAGTCGAATTCGTCCGCTTCGAGAATAAATATTATCCGGCGCTCTTTTTTGCTCAGACCCAAACGCCTGATATATTTCGTCATTGCGACGGACGGCGGGAGAGACTGGATTTCGTCTATATCCTCGACGCTTTCGGCGTTGTCTATTATCAGCCCTATTTTCTTGCCTTTTAACTGCAGTATGATATTCAGCTCCGCCGCGTTTTCGACCATTACCTCATGCAGCTCTTCCAGAGCGCGGGAAAGCCCGTCCGCCGCGGCTTCGAGTTCCGGGATTCCGGCCGTTCCGTCTATGCCTATATCTATGCCTATGTCTATGTCTCCGTCTTCGGAATCTCCGACGTCTTTTAAGACCCTGTGAAAAGCGTCGTGCACCGATTCGGCTTTCTCAAGTTCTTTGCGTACCTCCAGGCTCGGGGTTTTGGTTTTATACTCGCGCAGCCATTTACCCAGAGAACACTTCTGGGAATCGTCCTCGAACCTGTTTCCCTCGTTTTCCCCGTCTTCCAAGTTTTCGTCATGAACCTGAAGAGTTCCCGACTCCGCCCTGGCTATTAAATCCGCCGCCTGCATCCGATGGTCCGCTATCCGTCCGGGTATGTCCGCGACGTTCTCTATATAGTCCGCCTGACTCATGAGACCGAACAGACTGCGTAAATCATATATGCTCATGGGTTCGTTCTTGTAATACGAAATCCCTCTCATTTCTCTTGAAGCGTTCACGATTTCCGTCGTTTTCGACACCTGCTCTATCGTAACGACGTATTTGCAGTTTACCGCGAATTTATTTTCGAACAGCTGAAATATAACGTAGGGATAATTCTGTTCGGACGTCTCGCCCGAACCGTCCGGGTCGGGACTCTGTAACTGCAGAGAAGAAATCTGGGCGTTGAGCATTTTCGTTTTTGCCTCCGTTTCGGCCGTATTTATATTTGTTGACATAATTCCTCCTAAAAATTCTAAAAAATCCGGTTCTGATTTGGATATAATATATTTTAGCATTAATATTTTATAATTGCAAGAGTTTTTTTTATTTTACACGAGTTACGCGCTGACGTATTTACTACCTTTGCCCTCTTTCGTAAAGAGGGTGCCGTCCGCAGACGGCGGGTGTTTTTGTCTCCCCGTACACAACATCGAATTTCAAAAACACCCGTCAGCCGCTTACGCGGCTGCCACCCTCTTTAAAAAAGAGGGCTCTGGCGCAAATTTAAACAATGAGCGTAACTCGTATTTTATCATCTCTGAACCCTGCCGCTGCCGTCTCCTCCGGACAGCGCCTCGGCTTCTTTTACGGAAACAAGATTAAAATCCCCCTCTATCGTGTGCTTTAGGCAGCTCGCCGCGACGGCGAACTCGAGCGCGGACTGCGGGGATTTTCCCGTCAGCATAGAATATATTAACCCCGCGCCGAAACTGTCTCCGCCGCCTACCCTGTCGACTATATGTACGGCGTAGTTTTTCGAGAAATAATAATCGCCGCTATGGCAGTCGTATAACATACCAGCCCAATTATTGTCGCTCGCCGAAACCGACCCTCTCAGAGTTATCGCGACCCATTTGAAATTAAATCTTTCTTTTAACTGCCGCGCCACGCTTTTATAGCCTTCGCGGCTTAATTTTCCCCCGGTTATATTCGTATCGTCCGCTTTTATGCCGAAAACGTCGCCCGCGTCCTCTTCGTTCGCTATGCATAAATCGACGTAGGGCATAAGATTCCCCATGACTTCTCTTGCTTTTTCGCGGGTCCATAAATTCTTGCGGTAGTTTAAATCGCAGCTCACGGTTATATTTTTAGCTTTCGCGGCTTTGCACGCGGCTTCGCAGATTCCGGGCAGATTTCCCCCGAGAGCCGGGGTTATCCCCGTAAAGTGAAACCAGCCGGTTTCGTCGCCGAATATAGAATCCCAGTCGAAATCTTCCGGAGAAGCGAGAGCTATCGAAGAACCCGCCCTGTCGTATATGACTTTCGACGCCCTCTGGCTCGCGCCTTTTTCGAGATAATAAATCCCAACGCGCGAACCTCCCCGTATGATTTTCCCCGTATCGACGCCGAACCTGCGCAGGGAATTAATCGCCGACTGTCCTATATCGTTATCGGGCAGCTTCGTTACGAAAGCGGCGCCGACGCCGAAATTCGCCAGCGAAACCGCGACGTTTGCCTCTCCCCCTCCGAACGACGCGCCGAATTTTTCAGCCTGCGAAAATCTCAGATATCCCTCCGGAGCGAGACGCAGCATAATTTCGCCGAACGTTACGGCCTTTGTTTTCTTTAACATAAAATTTCCTCCCGCTGTTTTTTTATTTTTATTAGACTTCTTTCAAGACCACCCCGTCACGCCGCTTACGCGCCGCGCCACCCCTCCGCGGAGGGGAATTTTCACTCAACTCCGCCGTTTTATTAATTCCCCTCCGTGGAGGGGTGCCGTCCGCAGACGGCGGGGTGGTC
>WRMA01000113.1 GCA_009777355.1 Oscillospiraceae bacterium
GAGGGTGGCAGTCGCGTAAGCGGCTGACGGGTGTTTTTGAAATCTGATGTTGTGTACGGGGAGACGAAAACACCCGCCGTCTGCGGACGGCACCCTCTTTACGAAAGAGGGCAAAGATAGTAAATACGTCAAGTTCGTAAGAAGTACAATAAAGCAAAAACAAAACGGGGAACGGCATATTCTGCCGCCCCCCATGTTTTATATGTGTTTTATTTAGTGTACTATGCATTTTTCGGTATCTTTGTCGAATATGTGTATCCTCGAAATATCCAGAGCGATTTTGATTGTGTCTTCGGCTCTCGCGCTCGAACGCGGGGAAACCCTTGCGACAAGCGGCTGCTCTTCCGTTAATAAATACAGGAATATTTCGTTACCCATAAGCTCGGTAACTTCGACTTTCGAGTCGATTACCCACTCCGAGAACTGACTCAGGTACATCGGTTCGTCGTGAATAGATTCCGGACGTATTCCGCCGATGACCTGTTTGCCGGCGTATTCCTGAAGGTCGCTTTCGTTTGATTTTTCGGGAGGAAGTTTAAGCGAGTTGCTGCCGAACGTAAAATACAAATCGCTGCCTTTTTTATCGATA
This sequence comes from Oscillospiraceae bacterium, assembly GCA_009777355.1. GTDB lineage: Bacteria > Bacillota > Clostridia > Oscillospirales > WRJC01 > WRJC01. Next base: position 590 of record WRMA01000113.1, read on the forward strand.
GTGCCTTCTATGAAGTTCATCTGAGGAGTTCCTATAAATCCCGCGACGAATAAGTTGACGGGTACGTCGTAGAGATTCTGGGGAGTGTCGACCTGCTGTATAAGACCGTCTTTCATAACGACGATACGCGAAGCCATAGTCATAGCCTCGACCTGGTCGTGGGTGACGTATATAAACGTCGTGCCGAGTCTTTGATGCAGTTTCGTGAGCTCTGTTCTCATCGCGGCGCGCAGCTTCGCGTCGAGGTTCGAGAGAGGTTCGTCGAGCAGGAAGACTTTCGGTTCGCGGACAATCGCCCTTCCCAGAGCGACGCGCTGTTTCTGACCTCCTGACAGAGCCTTCGGCCGTCTGTCCAGCAGATGCGCTATATCGAGTATTCTCGCGGCTTCTTCGACCCTTCTCTTAATTTCTTCTTTCGTGACTTTTCTGAGCTTTAGGCCGAACGCCATGTTTTCGTAAACGGTCATATGGGGATAGAGAGCGTAGTTCTGGAAAACCATCGCTATGTCTCTGTCTTTGGGCGCGACGTCGTTCACCAGTTTATCGCCTATGAACAGTTCGCCCTCGGTGATTTCCTCAAGTCCCGCAATCATTCGCAGGGTCGTCGATTTTCCGCAGCCGGAAGGTCCGACGAGAATCAGAAACTCTTTGTCTTTTATTTCAAGACAAAAGTCTGATACGGCGGTCACTCCGCCGGGGTATTTCTTATACATATGTCTCAAAGATACGCTTGCCATTATTTAATTCCTCCTAAAAAAATACAACGATAAATTTAAAAATATTCATCTATATATACTATATCAAAAATTTATAAAAAATAAAAGTGTCGAATGTTCCAAACTTTTTGCCGTTTATTTATCTATTTTGCATAAAACTTATCGATTTACTTACAAAATGATTAACTTTTCGAGTCTTTATAATAAACAAATTTAATATTTTCTGATTTTTCTGATATTTTTATTATTTTCTTCGGCCATAACGGCGTCGATTTTATCCGCGAATATATAAATCTGCGCGACGACCTCAAACAATTCGGGCGGAACGTCGCCGCCGAGCTCGAGTTTGTTTAAGCTCTCCGCGAGATTTTCGTCTGTGTGGACAAATACCCCTCCGGCTTCCGCCGTTTCGACTATCTTATCGGCAATATAGCCGCTGCCCTTCGCGATAATTTTCGGAGCCTTAAACTCGTTCTCGTATTTTAACGCGACCGCGCTGTTCTTTTTATTATTATTACTATTATTATCTATGCCCGAATCGTTTTGATTATTCATTGAACCCGACCCATCCCGCGTCTAATCTTTCTTTATGTTCTGTTTCCCATTTCTTAAACTGCGCTTCTCCTGCAATCCTAAGCGCATCCCATGGTATCGTTCCTGCCAGAACAGCCGCTTCTAATTGCGATTGGATATAATACGAATCGACATACGGCAGATATATCTCAAGAAAATGATAGTCGATTTCGCCGTCTATGATTTTCTCGAATAAATTATTTTTTGAAACGTCGTCCAGAACCGGCATGAACTTCTCCACTATATTCTTATCCAGAATGTCGAAATCGGCGTTTTCCAGAAGCTCTATAAAAGTCTCGTCTTTTAAATATTCTGTCAGCGTAATAAGCCCCGATATGTCGATATTATGCTTTTTAAATCCTTTTGCGACTTTTTCGAGCACGCTGGGTTTTAACAGCGGCGCGATATTTAAAATTTCTTTGGGAATATCCGGACTTTTGAATATTTCCCGGGGAATATCCGGATTTTTTGCTTCGGCTTTCAGTAAAATTTCTTCGGTTACCGTCGGTCCTCCCGATTTTATCAGCTCGTCTATCGTAACTCCGAACTCTTTTGCAATCAGTACGAGTATCGAAATGTCGGGGAAGCTTTCCCCGTTCTCATAGCTTGAAACGCTCTGCCGCGTGAGATTTAATTTGTCGGCGAGCATAGACTGGGTCATGTCCGAATCTTTGCGTAATTTTGATATATACGCCCCGAATTTGCGAATGTCAAACATAGTTTTTTCCTCCGTTCCTTACTGTTTATTTTATAATTTTTTCTGCCGGTTTAACTAATTTAAATTATAACATACCCAAAGAACGCAGGTCAAGCAGAGAATATTTGCGCGAATAAAAAGCAGAGTTTCTTTGCTCTTTTATATTTTTAAATTTAATATATATTTTCTTATTTCTGTTTTCGGAACGCCTCTGTTAACGAAATCCTCGGCGAAATCGAAGCCTTTTTCCGCAGGAGAAGTCTCTCCGCTGAAATTAAATCCCATTTTCGATATAGTTTCTTCAAGCTCGGGCAGACGCTTCTCGATTTCCCCGGCTGATTTTATATTATGGGGGCAGAATCTCGACCGGACGTTTTTACCCGACAAGTTTATATAAACGTCGAGACTGCCCGCGTTTTCCAAATCGAGCCGGAGAAGGGCGTTTATACTTCCCGACGGATTTTCCCCTTTGCCTTTGTTTTTCCTCTTGTTTTTAAAAATATATAAATCGCCGTTTAATATCTGATTCGCGAGCTTCACCGGGATTTGCATGAACGGCATAGTCCTGCTTATTTCATTCATAACGGAAAGGTTGTCGCGTATATTTTTCGCGTCCGAATAGACCTGGGTTTCCCCGCTTTGACTGCCCGCGCTCAACCTCGCGAATCTGTTCTCTATTCTGTTTAGATTCCCGTTTAATTTATTAAAAAAATCCTCGATTTTTCCGGGCTCGAAATCCTTCGGTTCTATAAGCCATTTCGACTGCGCGGATTCTTTAAGCAGTTTCGAAAACGCCGCGCTGTCAAGCAAATCTTTTATTTTATCAAAAATCATAGATTCTTCAGTTGCCGTTTGCGCGATTCGCGGCGTTTGCATAACTTCGGGAGTATCCGCGTTATTTATACTCATATCAGCAGGAACGTTCGCGTTTGAATTTGCCTGCGGATTTACCTGACTGTTTTGGGCGTTTTGGGTATTCTGACCTGTCTGCGAATCTGTTACGGGAACGGGATTCTGACTTTCCAGTTCGAGTATAAAAGTTTTTATAATATCGAGAATAACGTCCGCCGGGGCGGGGTTTGCCGTTTGAGATGAGGCTTCTATAATCCGGTTTAAAACTTCGTCGGGAGCGTTGAGGTCTATTAATATATTCAGCAGTCCGTTGAGTTCCGGAAGATTAAGGACGGGAGCCGAAGCCGGACTTTCAGATTCGGCCGGCTGAACCCCGGAAACCTCCGGGGAATATAATATTTCAGAATTACCGGGGTTAATATTTTCCGGATTCGAGAAAATATCGAGAATATTAAACAAAGTCGCGAACAACTGCGGCAGACTGCGGCAGTTTTCAATTATTCCGGCGGGAAGTTTATCTATAAATTCGCTGATTTGAACGGCGAGTTTCTCGTTTTCCCCGGCTAATTTTTCAAACTGGACAATATTATCGGCTGTTATAGGTATTTCAAGTTTCATCATCAGCGCGAGAGTATCGGCGGACGCGCTTTTGAACATACGGGAATATTCCAGAAGGTCGATAATATTGTTCTCCGTGAGCGGCATACTGCCGTTCACGAGAGAATTTACTATATCGAGGGTTTCCCGGGTAATCTCTATTCCCGCGTCTCTTAACGCTTTGTTTATTATATCGGTGTTTATCGTCTTAACAGAATTGGCGTTGATTTCGTTTAACCTGTTAAGATACGAAGAATCGAGCTCACGGGTATTTACGCCGTCGCTTAATATGCCGCCGCCCCGGTTGTTCCGAAGGTTTTCGAGAGTTCTGTTCGGACGTCCGGTATTATTGTTTATATTCTTCTGCGACGTTCCCCCGACCGACCTTACGGAGTTCGCAGGACCTAAATTTAAGTTGGACACAGCCTGAATTTCACGCTCCCTTGGGATTTAGATTTAGCCTGAATATATCACGGCAGATTTTCATACCGAGGCGCGCCTATCGAACTGATAAATAATAGGGCGATATTTCGCTTTGGGAATTTCCTTGTTCGTATCAAGCGCCGTTTGAAGCCAAAGCTCCTGAGCTATCATAATTTCTTTCATCGCTTCTTCCGGAGTGTCCCCGAAAGCCGAACAATACTGCAAATCAGGTATATCAGCTACATAACACTCGTCTTCTTCGCTGTAAAACACATTAATATGGTATTTATACATATTTTAATCCTCCAAATCCAAATATAACTATACATAATATAGTCAAACAACTTGAAAAAGGCTCAAATCCGCTCCCCCCGTCACTTCGTGACACCCCCCTCAATCGCCGCTTCGCGGCTGAGGGAGGCTTTGGACGTAATTTCTTACTTGGCTCCCTCTTTGAGGGGGCT
>WRMA01000114.1 GCA_009777355.1 Oscillospiraceae bacterium
TGCGAGTATAAACTGCTTTGTTCAATGATTTTTCTTTATACTTCGCTATATATTCGTCAATAATAAATAATTTTGTTTCATATTGACGGGGGAATTTCACTGCATCGTATATTTTTTTTGCTTCTTCTCTCTCGAAAGATAAAGACTCGAGAGGAATATCTATATTTGATTTCAAAATACTTTCTAATTTTTTTAAAATATTATCTAACCGTTCAGAACTTCTCAAATCGGCTTTGCAAATCGGACACCGTATATTATTTTTACGATAATCCTCGCCACAATTAGAACAAGAAATTATAAAAGAAGCCTTACAAGACCTACAACCTTCTTTTTTTGCTGTCGAAAATGAATCAAACATTGAGATTTTTTCGCATACATCACATTCGATTATAGTGGCTCTTTTAGATTCAAATATATACAAACGACTTAAATACAATAACACACGTGGAGACAGTATCTTTATTAAAAATTATCGATTAATCAGCTAATCGGCCGGCGTATTAATTGCCTCGAGTAAAAAATGCAGCGCGGCGGCTGTTTCGGCGCGCGTCGTATTCCCCGCGGGTTCAAAGCCGGCAACGATTCCGGGGTTTGCGGCAGTTATAAAACCGAGCATATCGCTTATCTGTATCTGCGCTCCGGTTTCTGAAACGTAAGAAGCGTAATTCAAAAGCAGGGATATTAAATCCTGATTATTTATATAATCTTCAGGTCCGAAATTTCCGTCTCCGTAACCGGATAAAATCCCGGACGCGGCCGCCCATTTAACGGGGTCTGTATAATATTTGTCTTCAGGAACGTCGCCGAACGGGTTCGGAGCAAAACTCATATCCGGCATACCCGCCAAACGGTACAGAACGGTAGCGCTCATGCCCCGGGTCATAAATAAATCCGGGCTGAACAAAGCGCCGGGAGCGGCTTTTGTTCCGAGCATGATATTATTTTCAAAGACATATTTTACGGATAAATTATACCATGCGTCCGCGGCTACGTCCGAAAAAATACTTATCGGTCCGGGTATTTCGTCATTACTGTCACTATTGTCATTATCTGTCTCCGGCGATATGAGCGCGAATATTTCTTTAAATATCAAGGCGTGACCCGCGGAGCTCGGGTGAATATCAAATTCGGCCATATTCGTATAAACCAGCGCGCCGTTTTTAAACGCGGAGTATATATCGACCGCGGTATAATCCCCGGCGGCCGCGCCTCCGGTAATTGCGGCGTTCATTTGCGAGATTACGCCTTCTGTCAGCATTGAAAGGGTTTCCATTCCGGGAACTCCGTCGAACGGATTATATATAGTCTGGACATAAATTTCCGCATTTGGGTTCGCCGCTTTGACTAACGCGATGATTTCAGTCAGATTTCCGCCGAAGTTACCGGCCGAGGCCAATAAATCCGCCTGATTTCTCATCAGGGCCGCGCCGACCAAAAGGGCGGCGTTCTGATTTGAGGCAACGGCGGACTGCAGTTCGAGGTTAGCCGCGCCGGCGGGAAGTCCAAGAGCTTCTTTGCTTATTTCAAAAAAGGGCGAGAGTATATCGTTTCCGCCGATGGAAATCACGACGCAATCAAAACTTCCCGGGAACTCAGCCGAAACGGGGTCTTTCAGCGCGGCGGCCAAACCCGCCGAATCCAGCCCGTCGGCGGAGAGATTGACGTAAGCCGTTCCGGTCAGTCCGAACGCTTCGGCCAGAAGCGCTCCGTAGCCGTCTTTTCCGGGGTTTTCGAGACCGTACCCGGAAGCGATTGAGTCTCCGATTATCAGCAGATTCCCGGCGGCGGCGTTTACCTGAACCGTCGAGCCGAACGCCGCCGTAAGCGTAAGGGCAAAAATTAAAAAAAGACCTGTAAAACGTCTGCGCAGAATAATTCTATTCATAAAAAAACTCCCTGTCATCAATTATATTTACTATATTTCAGATATTTTAAACGTACATATTATCGTAATCCAAAAATATTAAAATAATATTATCAAGAGATTAATATTTTGTTTATTTATAATAATTATAATAAATATAATTATATTTTATTTATACATAAACGGAGGAATATTTTTTATGCGGAAAAATTTAAATCTCGGAGCGCAGCTGTATACCGTACGCCAATATATGCAAAACGAAAAGGATTACGCTCAGACTATAAAAAAAATCGCGGATATCGGCTATAAATACGTTCAGGTATCGGGCATAGGCGCGGGAGTTACCCCCGCGGTGATAAAACGGGCCGCCGAAGATAATAATATCAAGGTTATTTTAACACATACTCCGCCCGGCAGGATAAAAGACGAGACCGAACAAGTGATTGCGGACCACGACGTTTTCGGCTGTCCGGGCATAGGCGTCGGAGGTATGTTCGGCCATCCGAGAACGGAGGACGGTTATAAGCGCTTCGCCGAAGATTATTCCGGCGCAGTACAAAAAATCAAAGACGCAGGCAAAGTTTTTCTCTACCACAATCATGACTTCGAATTTGAAAAATATAACGGAAAAACCGGGCTCGACATTCTTTTGGAAAATACGGATAAAGACGCTTTCAAGCTGACTTTCGATACTTACTGGGCGCAGTTCGCGGGAGTCGACCCGGCGGATTTCATAGAAAAATACGGCGACAGAATTTTCGCTACGCATTTAAAAGACATGATTATCGAAACGGACGGCAAAAAAGACATGACGGAGATTTACACGGGAATTATGGATTTCGGCAAAATATTCGAAGCTTCAAATAAAACGGGAGTTATCTGGCATTTCGTCGAACAGGACGAAGTTAAGATAGACGCTTTCGAAAGCATGAGAATCAGCCATGACAATATTATGGCAAAAGAATATTTTAAATAGAATTAAAATAGAATAAATAAACGGGGAGGTAAAAATATGGCGGTAAAATTAAGCGGATTCGCGGACGAAATAGCGGACGATTTCGAGGAGCAGCTGAAGGGGCTGACGCAGAATAATATAGAATACATAGAAATACGCGGAGTAAACGGCAAAAATATAAGCGTTCTTGACAAAACGGAGCTCGGGGAAGTAAAAAGACTTCTCGGAAAATATAAAATCGGCGTTTCGGCTATAGGTTCGCCTGTCGGCAAGATAAAGATAACGGACGATTTCGGGGAGCATCTGAAAATATTCGATAATATTATAACCTCGGCGCTGACCCTTGAAACGAAATATATCAGAATGTTCAGCTTTTTTATCCCGGATAATAATTACGCGCAGTACAGGGGCGAAGTAATGGACAGGCTCGCCGCGCTTCTTGAAAAGGCCGGGAAGAACAATCTGGTTTTATGCCATGAGAACGAACGAGATATTTACGGAGAATCTCCGGAATTATGCCTTGATATTCTGGAATATTTCAAAGGAGGAATCAAGCTTGTCTTTGACCCCGCCAATTTTATAGTCGGAGGATTCGAGCCGTATCCGAAGGCTTATAATTTACTCGCCGGTCATATAGAATATATGCATATAAAGGACGCTGACGAAACCGGTATAGTTCCCGCGGGAGTTGGACGCGGCAAAGTCAAAGAAATCCTGACGGATTTAATAGTAAATAAAAATTTCGGCGGATTTTTGTCAATCGAGCCGCACCTTTCGGTTTTTACCGGAATCGACGAACTCGAAGGCAAAGGCAGAGACGGAAAAAATACTCTCGTCAAGAATAAATATAACTCGAAACCCGAAGCGTTCGCCGCCGCCGCCGGCGCGCTGAAAAATATACTCGAAGGGATAAATCAAATAATAAAATAATAAAAGAGAGGGGATTGTCAATATGATTGATTTTATCAGCGATAATATAATTGCGGTATTGATAATTACGGGGATTTTGCTTCTGATTATAATAATATCCGCCGCGAAAAGCGGAAAGAAAAAACGCGCGCGGAACAGCCAAAATATTTATTCGGGACGCGAAACGAACGTAATGACCGAAGCGGTTTCAAAAAGAAATATAAGCTACGAACCGATAATAGAAATAGCGAGAGCGATAACCGACAACGATTCGCCGACAATCGAAAAAATGCGTTTGCTTGCTCGTAACTTTCCCGAATTTGTAACCCAGAATAGTTTTTGGTGCGAATCGGTCGTAAAAAGAGTAAGTTCGTCCGGAACAATTCTCGACAAAAAAGACAAAGACGCGCTGACCGCGAATTTTTTCGCATACTGGTTAAACGGCCATTCGGTCGGTTCGGGTGGAGAATCGAATCCGTCGGGGAAATTTGCGTGCTATATAAGGGGAGACGAAAATCCCAAGGAACTGATTGCGATGCTCGAGCAGGTCAGCAGGACTTTGAACTGCGGTCTCGAATTTAAAAATATACCCCTTGCCGGAATCGGCAGCGTTACGGCTTTAATACCCGTGGTAAACTCAACCCTGAGTTACAGGAGATATACGCTGCTGTCTTTTGAAACGGGCAGCGACAGGGGTTTTTACTTATTCATAACCCAAATGAAAGACCACGATAAAATCATACAAAGCGCTCAGAAAGTAAATTTTAAAATATACAGACAAATCATGATATAATAATAAATTTAAAATCAAGAGGACGGGATAAATGGGTAAATCAAAGTTAAAAATGCTCGCGATAGACCTCGGGGCGTCAAGCGGACGGGGAATAATCGGCGAATTTGACGGTAAAAAACTTTCCTTAAGGGAAAATCACAGATTTTCGAACGACCCCGTGAACGCCGGGGGGTCTTTTATGTGGGATATTCTGAGAATATTGTTTGAAATCAAAAATTCTATCAGAAGCTGCGCCGTTTCAGACGACAGGGATATTAAAA
>WRMA01000115.1 GCA_009777355.1 Oscillospiraceae bacterium
ACCCCCCTTTAGCAAGGGGGGCTTTGGGGGCTAACCCCCCCGTCGCGCCGCTTACGCGCCGCGCCACCCCTCCGTGGAGGGGAATTTTCACTCAACTCCGCCGTTCTATTAATTCCCCTCCGTGGAGGGGTGCCGTCCGCAGACGGCGGGGTGGTCGTATTCCGGTTTCGCAAGAAGTCTATTACCTCTTTATATAATCCATAAGCGACGGCTGGAATATATACGAACCCATCTGCAGACAGGCTTTATATATATAATCCTGCATCTTAAAATTCATAATCGCCTCGTCCGCGGGTATTCCCTCGAGTTTATTCTGCATAACCTCCGCCTGATACACATATTCTTCGTTTCTCTCCTGCAGGTAAGAGACGAAATTAGCCTTCTCCCCGACGTTCACCAGAGAAATCAGGGCGTTGAGCTGCGCGTCCTGCAGTCTCTTGAAAAGCCCGTCGCCGCCCGTATACGCCTCGCTGTACAAATCGTATTCTTTCTGCGCCTTATCGACCGCTTCAGGAGAAGAGTTCGGGTCGTCTATTATATCCAGCAGATACTCCAGCTCCTCTACCGGCCCGTCTATATTCCTCATAAGGTTCGTGCCTTTGTTTATCATATAAACCATGTCTTCATATTCTCCGGTAGAAGTGTTAAAGACGTTTTCGACCGTTTCGGGTTCCATTCTGTGTTCGCTCTCGAACGCATGGATTATCCTGCCTATCAAATTATACAGATTATTCGGGCCCACTCCGACGACTGCGAGACCCGGGGTATACATATCGAAAAGCGTGCTCTTATCGACGACCTCTCCGTCGTCGAGCTGAAACTCACCCGTCAAATCAACGTAAGCCTTAGCTTCTAAACTATTAAAATGACCGACCGCGTCTTCGTCGTGGGGATTAAACGGAGTGAATCCGACTCCGCTTCCGGGGTCGCCGTCCTGACCGTATTCCCAGACGCTCACCCCGCTGAACATAAGCTGCCCCGTATCCGGGTCGACCGTAAACGGCACTTCCTTCGTGTTCGCGCCTCCGAGAAGATATTTACCCGCGACCTGCGAATTTAAGTCTTTCAGCAGCGCCTCCTGAACGTTTCTCAAAGACGTCGCAATCAGCAGCCTGTCTTCCGAAGACAGCGTGTCGTTCCTCCCCTGAAGAACCAAGTCGACGGCCTTGTCCGCGTGGCTCTTTATGGCCGACACGGCTACTTCCGTCTGCGCGAGCCACGAATCGACCGTATCTATATTCGACGAATACTGATGCAGCGACGAAAGGTTCCTCCTTATCTGCAGGGCTTTCAGACCCCTGACGGGGTCTTCCGAAGCCCTCTGGAATCTTCTGCCGCTCTCGATTTGCTGCGACGTCCGGTTCATCCTGCCCAGATTCACGTTCAGGTTCTTGCCGTATTTCCTCATCATCATTCCGTTCGTTATTCTCATATAAAAATCATCCTCAAAAAACAATTAATAATTATATTTCCTATCTTCCCACTACTCCCATTCTGTTCACGACCATGTCGAGCATTTCGTCGAGGGTGGTCATAAACCTCACCGCCGCGTTATAAGATTTCTGGAACTTCATCAGGTTCGCCGCCTCTTCGTCGGAATCCACGTCCATTATAGACGCCCTGTACATATCCACCGACATCAGGTTTATATCCGACGTGTCCTTTCGCCTGAGATTATAGGAAATCTCCAGCGCGATTTCAGTATTTATAGACCCGAGATATTCCAGGAAAGAACCTCTGTATTCGTTGCCGTGCTCGTCTATAAACTCCCGGGGTTCTTTAATCGCGTTTATCATTCTCAAAATATTATCGTTTCTCGCCGCTCCGGGAGTGTCCGTGTTATCGAGGCTTTTGAGCAGAAACGCGGGGTCTTGCTGCCATTCTTCCGAAATCGTTATGTTCAGGGCGGTGATTACGCCGCTCCCGTCGTTGTCAGCGAACAAATTTTCGTCCTCGTTAAGCGAGTTGAATATCTCCGCGAACTCCGATATAAAAGTATTGAGCATATTGGTAAAGTACGGGATTCCCTTCGACGCTTCGTCAGCGGTCTCGGGGTCTCCGTTCGCGCTAACGTTTCCCACGCCGTTGAGCATCTCGTAATACGCGAAAACCTCCCCGGTCTCCGCGATGAAATCCTCTCCCTCGTTATCCCCCGTCGCCCAGACGAGGCGTACCGGCTCCGAATCCCTATCCGTGATTTCAAGCGTCGCGTGGTATATCCTCTCCCCCGAAACGAGCAGAAACGAGTCGTCCGGGGCGTCCGCGTCGAAAACGCCGAAATATATATTCAATCCCCCCGTGTCGACGTCGTCGATAATCGCGGGCCTCGTGTTCACGTCTCCGTAAGCCGCGAGCTCGTCCAGCAGCAAATCCCTCTTGTCGAGGAGCTCGTTCGCCGCAGAGCCGAGAAGGAACTGGTTCCTGATTTCCGTATTTATATCTTCGAGGGCCATCGCGATTCTGTTTATCTCTTCGGCCGCGAATTCGAGCTGTCCGTAAGTGTCCTCTCTGATTTGCTCTATCCTGTTCGCTATAACCCTCGACGTGGTCACGAGCTTGTCCGCCGCGGACCTCGTCATGCTCATAAACTCCGCCTCGCTGCAGTTATTCGTATTGAGGTCCTGCAGAGCGTCCTGAAAAGAAGTCATGATACTGTGGAGAGTGCCGCTTTCGCCGACGAACTCGTCTATATTGCTCTCGACGTAACCCAGAACGTCCAGTTTTATATTAAGCCTCGAATTATCGCTTAGTTCCGTCCTGAACCTCGCGTCCAGAAACTGGTCGCGCACCCTTTTTATGCTGTCCACGTTCACCCCGAGCCCCACTTTTTCAGACGGCTGGAGCGCGTGCCTCCAGTTTATCCCTCCCGGCCCGATGGCCGACAGGTTGACCCTCTGCCGCGAGAACCCCGGAGTCCCTATATTCGCTATATTCTGCCCCGTTATATCTATATTCTTCTGACTTGCCGACATCGCGGAGCGGGCCATTTCGAAACCGTAAAACGTTGGTCTTATAGGCATTTGCTTTTTCCTCCCGAAAAATCACCGTTCACTATTATTTATTCACTATTGGACTTCTTTCAAAACCACCCCGTCGCGCCGCTTACGCGCCGCGCCACCCCTCCACGGAGGGGAATTTTCACTCTGCTCCGCCGTTTTATTAATTCCCCTCCGCGGAGGGGTGCCCGAAGGGCGGGGTGGTCGTATTTCGGTTTTGAAAGAGGTCTATTACTTATTTGCTATTAGTTATTCACTATTCACTATTAGTTATTCACTAAGGTCAAATCTTCTTGCTTATTACGGACGCGCCGAACTTTCCGGGCTGTTCCAGGACTTTCGCGTTCCTGCCGTAAATCTTGTCGCCGCTTTCTATTTTCGACGTTTTCGACGCCCTCTGCGCGCCGGAAGCCGGAGAACCCGGCGAAGCTTCCCCGAAAAGTTTCGTCACCGACGATATAACCTCGAGCCGCGACATGACAAGCTTCGTGTTATAGTCGTTTATTTGTTTGAGGGCGTCGGTATGGGAAATCAGCCCTTCGAGTATGTCCGACAGTATTTTCTGCTCGCCGCCGTCCGCGAGTTCGATGACTCCGGCGAGCGTCTTACCCGCGAGCCCGAGAGTTTTCATCGTTTCTATCCGTTTTTTTTCTACGCTCTGAAGCTTCATGTGCATCATGTGTTCGGTGTTCAGGATTTCGTCGAGCTTTTCTATGTCGCCGTCTATTATGACGGCGGTCTTACCCTCTTCGATTTCTTTGAAGTCTTTGTATATCCCGACTTCGGCTTCGAGCGTTTGTATAAGAGTTCCAAGATTCATATACGACCCTTCCGCAAACAAAATTCAATATTATTTTTAATTTTAATATTATTCGTGGCTGACGCCCAGAACCGCCGCGGCGATACTCTCCGAGCTTACGAAGTATTCCCCGTTTTTCAGCCGTTCTTTCAGACCGTTCACCCTTTCGGCGCTTTTGGTATCCCCGTCCATCTCGTCTTTGATTTTAGACTTGACGAAATCGAGAATATTTAAACTTTTTGCTTCCCTTGAAATCGTGATTTTGTCGTGGGCCTCCGGCTTCGAAGCGGCGGCGCCGCCCGGTTTCGCGCCGTTCTTCGAAACTTCCCTGTCTCTTTTCGAAGCTTCGTACAGCTTCATGGGGTTATTGTTTATTTTTATATTCATGGTTCGATGTCCTCCTTTTCTTCAGTAATCGCCGACCCCGCTCGGAACTTCCGATTAATATATATTTATACATTATATATCGTACAAAAATAGATTTTCTTAATAGAATATTTAAATTTTTTTAATTTTTTTGTTTTTTCAGAAACTTTACTGCCAAAATATCAAAAAATTTACTTTTAATTCACAGAATTTTTAAAATTGAACTTGCTGCGAAATCACGTTGCCATGTAGGGGCTTGTCGCGAAATTAAACGTTTGTTTTGTAGGGGCGGCCATTGGCCGTCCGCGGTAATAAATCCGGCGTTGGCGTAAATTTGCGGACGCGCAATGCGCGCCCCTACAATCAGGGTTTTAATTTCCACAAGTTACGCAACCGGTTTAAATCTGCTCCAAAGCCCTCTTTTTTAAAGAGGGTGGCAGTCGCGTAAGCGGCTGACGGGTGTTTTTGAAATTTGATGTCGCGTACGGGGAGACGAAAACACCCGCCGTCTGCGGACG
>WRMA01000116.1 GCA_009777355.1 Oscillospiraceae bacterium
GACGGATTTTTATCTCGACGGTTTGTCCGGGGGTAAAGACAGCGCGAAAAAACGCGCGGATTTATGCCGCAGGCTTGATATCTGCGATATGTCCGTCAATTCCCTTCTCGAATGTGTTAATATTTTACTGGATTACGAAGAATATAAAAAACTCGCGGGGGAAATTGCGGATTATTAAATTTATAAAAAATAAATAATAATTAATAATTAAGTCACAAAATAATGATATAATAGTCAGACGTATATTTTTTTAGTCAATTAAAATTTTATTATAATTATATTTAAGGAGATATTGTTATGAAAAAAATTCTTGCGCTGGTTATTGTTCTGACAATGCTTGCGGGTACGGTTCTGTTCGCCGCCGGCTGCGGTCAGAGAGACGAGGACGACAAGGGAGCGACCCTTCTGATGTACATGGCGGGGGACCCGTCCAACCTTAATCTCGACCCCGGACTTTTGATTTATTCCTCGGAGGCGATTAAATTTATGGGTTTGCTTTTCGAGGGTATGACGGTCATGGACGATAAAGGCAAACTGCATAACGGCATGGCGAAAAACTGGACTATAACGGAAAACGAAGAGCTTGGAATCTACAGAATCGAGTTCGAACTCAAAGAAACGAGGTGGAGCGACGGTAAACCCGTCACGGCCGACGATTTCGTGTACGCGTGGAAAAGAATACTCGAGCCGGAGTTTTCCTCTCCCGCGGCGGCGCTGCTCTTCTCGATAAGAAACGCGAGAGCCGTAAAAGAAGGGGATATGACGGTCGACGATTTAGGCGTTTACGCGGACGATTTAAATTTACTTAGGGTTGAGTTCGAGAGAAAAATAGACTATGATAAGTTTTTGGAGAATCTCGCGAGCCCGTATCTCGTGCCGCTCAGGAGCGATACTGTGGACTTCGCGCCGGACGACTGGGCGAAAAAACCCATAAGCCTGTATTCTAACGGGCCGTTCTCGCTCAAACAGATAGAATATAACAAAATCGCGTCTTTCGACCGTTCGACTTATTATATGCTCCCCGGCAAAAAAGGCGAGAATATATTCAAATACGTCACGCCGTTCAGAATAAGCCTTGATTTTTCGAGAAATCTTGAGCAAATCACGAACGCTTATAATAACGACGATTATATATTCTATCTCGGAGACGTGCCGAAAGACAGGTTCGGGGAATTTGCGAGCCAGGCCGAAATAAAAGATTTAATGTCGAGTTACGTCTATTATTTTAATACTGACAGGAGACCGTTCAACGACCCGAACGTTAGAAAGGCTTTGAGTATCGCCCTCGACAGGAACGAAATCGCGAAACTCGCGGGACTCGGGGTGAAACCCGCTACGGGAATAGTACCCCACGGGGTAGTAGACGCGAAGTCGACCGAAGAGTTCAGGAAAGTAAGGGGAGACGCGATTAGTCCGTCAGGAAATCTCGAAGAGGCGAGAAGGCTTTTGAGCGCGGCGGGCGTTACAAGCGGCTCGTTTGAGCTGAGTATAAGACGAAGCGAAGTAGAAAAGGCTGTGGCGGATTACGCGGCCGGAGTGTGGGGTCAGCTGGGCTTCAACGTAACGGTCAGGGAACTTGCGGGAATCGCCGTGCACGAGACGATATTCTCCGGGGAGTATGACGTTATGGCTTACGACATGCAGGCTCCGGGAGTCGACGCGTGGTCTGTCCTCGCTCCGTTCGCGAAACCGTTCAGCGGAGGGAAAGTGACGTTTTTAGACGAAAACCAGTCGTTAGCCGAGGGATACATAACGGGATTCCAGAACGACGCCTATGATGCGTTAATCGAAGAAATCGCGCTGCTGGACAACGATTATAATACGCGAACGGCAAGATTATTCGAGGCTGAAAAAATGCTGGTCGATTTATCTCCAGTCGCTCCTCTGTTCTTCAACACGAGTATAAACATAACGGATAAGATAACCGGGCTCAGCTATTCGAAGTTCGGGCACACGATATTCACGAAGGCTAATCTGAAAAACTATCACCAGTACACGACCGGCGAAGAAGAGTAGAATCGCCGGGGATTTTAAAACGCGGGGCGCGGCTTCTATGCCGCGCCCTATTGTTTTGTATTGTATTGTTTTAGACCTCTTGTATAACTTAAAAATCTGCAGAGAAAGCCCTCTTTTTTAAAGAGGGTGGCAGCCGCGTAAGCGGCTGACGGGTGTTTTTGAAATTTGACGCCGCGTACGGGGAGACAAAAACACCCGCCGTCTGCGGACGGCACCCTCTTTACGAAAGAGGGCAAGGAAATTAGATTTCGGAGTTATGCAAGAGGTCTATTGTTTTTGTCTGCGGGATTTTCTCATCTTCTTGCGATTTTGATTTCTATATATTCGCCGAGCGATACGCGGGTGAGCATATAATCCGTATTTGACATAATCTGCGCGGCGCTTATATATATTCTCGAATCTATAACCTGGCCGTTAAAATATATCAAATTGCCGTCTTTTATTATATACGCGCGGTTGTTTTCGTCCTCGATTTCAGAATCCCAGCCGACTGTTTCGCCGAGAAGTTCAAATATATATCTTACAGGGAGGATATTCTCGCTGAAAACGGAACTTTGGTCGGTATGCGCGTTCGAAGCGTCGCAGCCGAGCCCGATTTTTTCAAGGATTTCTTTTACGCCGTCTTCCCGTTCGGCGAGTATATGCATAAAACTCTCTGAATTTACAGTCTCTATTATTATATAGATTTCAGAATATCTGTAACCGGGAGTTTTCGCGAGTTCTTTGTTAATTTTATTTCTTATGTCCGGATAATAATAAATTTCGCCGTCGATATTATCGGGGTTTATTATATTATCAGAGTCAGTAAATTTAATATCAAGGGTAAATTTATCCCCGATTTTTTCAAAATATTTATTTAAATCGTCCGGAGCGATACGCAAGAACGCGGGGTTTTCGTCATAGTTATAATAATTATTAAGCAATCTTCTTTCAGTCGCGTTTATGACCCCGGTAGAGAAAAGTAAATCGAGAAATATCTCGGTATTTTCGTCGAGTTTAATATATAATAAATCTTCGCCGTTTGATTTAAACGCAGTTATATTTAAGTCAAATTCACCGGGGATAACCGGGCTTATATAATCTTCGCGCAGTTTTATATTTATCGCAAGAGTTGTATTAAAACACAGGGAAGACCACCCCGCCGTCTGCGGACGGCACCCCTCCACGGAGGGGAATAGGGAATAAAACGCCGAAATTGAGTGAAAATTCCCCTCTGTGGAGGGGTGGCAGGCGGCTTGCCCGCCTGACGGGGTGGTCTCAAACGCGCCCGCGTTTATATTTATGCTAAATATTAAAATTAATATAAATATTATAATATTTTTTTTATTTCTAATCATTTATTGTTTCCTCCGGATTTTTATTTTTTTCGGTTTATTTTTTATTACGATTGATTTTCTCGATTTTTGACAGGGGGTTTTTGTTCGCGGCTTCGGCGAGCTGCGAATTTGCGACGTGGGTGTAAATCTGGGTGGTGTTTAAATTCTCGTGCCCAAGAATTTCCTGTAAAATCCTGGTGTCCACGCCGTTTTGATACATCAGGGTCGCCGCGGTATGCCTTAGTTTATGCGGCGAATAATTTTTGTCCGAGAGTCCGGCTTTAAAAAAACTCGTATCGAGCATTTTCTGTACCGCGCTGTTTGATATCCTGCGTCTGTTTCTGGAGATAAACAGGGCGTTTTCGTCTTTGATTAACTTCGGCTGATTATTATTCGTCTCTGAATTTCTTTTTGTTTCGAGATAATCCGCGAGGGCTTTTACGCACGGTTCGTTTAGATAGACGAATCTTTCTTTTCGTCCTTTACCCATGATTCTTATAGACGTCAAATCGAGGGAAATATCGGTTAAATTTATGCCGGTTAATTCAGAAAGTCTCATGCCGCAGTTCAAAAACAGGGTGATAATACAGTAGTCTCTTATTCTGTTTTTATTATTCTCGTCGTTTTTGACTGAATTTAACAAATCTACGCTTTCTTCGAGGCTTAAATATTTAGGCAGGGCTTGTTTAATCGTGGGGGATTCTATATTTTCCGCGGGATTTACGTCAAGTTTACCGGCCTGTTTGGTTAAATATTTAAAAAAGCCTTTGACCGCTGAAAGTTTTCTCGCCCGCGAATTATTTATATTATCCCTTTGTTCGGACATAAAAAACAAGAACTCGAAAATATCTTCTTTTGTTATCGTTTTTATAAACTCGATATTTATGTCCGAAATATCTATTTCGCCGAATTCTTCGGGATTATAATTTACATGATTTAATTTGCGCGATTTCATAAATCTGAAAAAAACGCGCAAGTCGAAAATATATTCCCTGACCGTGAGTTTGGAGCTGTTTTTTATAGTCGCAAGATACATGAGATATTGTTTCGCAAGCTCTGGGAGACCGTCGATATTATTCTCCTGGGTTTTGGCGCTGCTTTTGGTTTTGGTTTTGTCGTTCGTCATGATTTTTTTGTACCTGTAATTTTTAAATTGATTTAAAGGGAAACAAGACCACCCCGTCAGCGACATAAAGTCGCTGCCACCCCTCCACGGAGGGGAATTTGCGACAGTTCCGGAGTTTTATTAATTCCCCTCCGTGGAGGGGTGCCGTCCGCAGACGGCGGGGGGGGCTTCCGGGGGTTTACGCCGGCGTCGGATT
>WRMA01000117.1 GCA_009777355.1 Oscillospiraceae bacterium
TCTTTTTTAAAGAGGGTGGCAGTCGCGTAAGCGGCTGACGGGTGTTTTTGAAATTTGATGTTGCGTACGGGGAGACGAAAACACCCGCCGTCTGCGGACGGCACCCTCTTTACGAAAGAGGGCAAAGGATAAATCCATTATTTGTTCACAAAAATTTAACTCATTCAAAAACCGTGAAAAATTTTACTTTCCCCTGTTTCGGGGCGAAAAGTGAATCGTGTAAAACAAATAGCAGCACAGTAATATAAGCGTGAAATTATATCCCGTCGCCATCAAAATAAAAAAGGCGAATATGCTCAATACCCCGAGAAATACGGCCGATACGGCCGAAAACGCCGTATGCGAATAATTTTCCGGCAGTATTATTTTCATGGCCGTTTCGACTATCCTGCCGCCGTCCAGACTTCTCACGGGGAATAAATTTATCGCGGCGTATAGAATATTGCTCAGAAACGCGAAAAATATAACCGAATCGTAACCGTTGAATTTGATTGCGAAAAATATAACGCAGGAAAATATAAGATTCGCGAAAGGTCCGCTTAACGCTATCAAAATATCGGTTTTATATGCCGTCAGGCTGTTATTCGTGACTATATTTATGCCGAACGGCAGGATTTCCACGCTTAAAATATCGAGTCTGCTCAATTTAATAAAAATTATATGCCCCATTTCGTGTATAAATATGCATAAAAACAATACCGGCATATAAACCGAAAAATTTATTGAAATAAAAAGCAGTATTAAAAACAGACATATTATATGTATTTTTATTTTTTTTATTTTTATATATAATTTTATTTGCCGTCTCCCCCGCCGTTCATGTTGAAAAACGCCGCGAGAGTGTCGTTCCCGGATAATTTTTTATCTATAAAATCGGTCAGGTCGGACAGGGTTATATTATTTGCGTATAATCCGTTGAGAGCCGACGAAACCGATACGAACGTTCTCGGGGTCGTGTATTTCGCCGCTATTATACTGCCTATAATCAATACGCACACAAGCGACTGAATTAAAAACGTCGCGATATATTTTTTCTCCCTCTGTTTTTTTCTCTCCGTTCTATCGGTTTTATCGGATTCTTTACCCCCGCTCTCTCCGTCCGCCTTAATATTTTCGTTGAATATCCTCCTGTAATCGAAATCGCTTTTCATATAAAAATTATGCGCCTCTCTTTTCAAACTAATAATTACTATAATTATTATGATTTATTTTATTTTTATATGCCAAAATACAAACGAAAGCGGACTGTCAAAGTCCGCTTTATATTTATTTTTCATGATATTAAAACTTAAAACGCCAAAGATTCGCCGCCGTTATCTTCTCCGCTGCCGTTATCGCCGTTATTTTCGTTATTGAGGCGCGCGGCGCAACCGCCGCACGAATGAACGCCGTTTTCATGATTTGTCAGCTCTATTTCTTCGCCGCACTCGGGGCACTCGACCGACATATCTTCGCTCTCTAAAATCTCGTCCGTTTCAACCAGTATAAACTCTTTGCAGAACGGGCATTTCAATTCGACGACGCCGTCGAGGAGTTCGTTTTCCGCGCTCTCTTTTTCTTCGTCTTCTTCGTCGCCGCCGTCATGCAGGTCGTAGTCGAAACAATCACAATCGAGGCCGTCCGAATCGCCGCCGCCGACGTTAAAATTCGGCAATAAAGATTTATTTCCGCGCTTTTTCATATAATCTTCTTCGAGCATACCCAAATCCTCGTCTATTCCGGCTATATAGTCTTCCAGAGTTTCGGTCTCATTTTCGAGAAAATCGATTGAATCGGCCATGTCTTCAAGTATATCCAGTATGCCTTTTATAATTTTGCCATTTTTTGAATCCGAAGAAATTTCAAGCCCTTCGGCGAGACCTTTCAGATAAGAAACTTTTTTTACTATATTCATAAATTCCAACTTTACCCTCTTTATTTTTTTATTAATTATAAATTATTAACTATCGTTACTGCTTTACCCGTTCTATATAGTCTCCCGTTCTCGTGTCTATTTTAAGCAGGTCGCCCTCTTCTATGAACATCGGGACTTTTACGGTGACCCCGGTTTCCAGAGTCGCGGGTTTGAGCGTATTATTAACCGTGTCGCCTTTAACCGCGGGTTCCGAATGAGTAACTTTTAATTCGACGAACGTCGGAGGTTCGACTCCGAACACGGCGCCTTTATAAGATATCACTTTAACCATTTCGTTTTCTTTCACAAACTGGAAATTGTCAGAAAGCTTGTCTTTATCCAGAGGAACCTGTTCGTAGGATTCCATGTCCATAAAATAATACAACTCTCCGTCGCTGTAAAGATACTGCATTTCTTTTCTTTCTATATACGCCTCGGGAAATTTATCCGACGGGTTAAAAGTTCTCTCGGTCACTCCTCCCGAAATCACGTTTCTGATTTTCGTCCTCACGAACGCCGCGCCTTTTCCGGGTTTGACGTGCTGGAACTCGATAATCTGGAAAACCTCGCCGTCCATATCGAAAGTTACTCCGTTCCTGAAATCTCCGGCTGCTACCATAAAAATTTATCCTCCGTTTTATTAATTAATATTATTATTTAATTCTAATATAAAATTATGTATATTTTATTATTATTTCACGAATATTTATATATAAAATCAAGTATTATATCAATACATTCCCCGGCCGGGGGAGACATCGAGTATCCCATACTGAAATCGATACTGTGCCAAACCCCGTTCAATATCAGAAGCTCGCGGGGAATATTTACTTCCTCCGCCTTTTCAAACATAATTTCCGACTGACTGAAAGGCACGACGCGGTCGTTTTCGTCGTGGATTAAAAGCAGAGGGGTTTTACTTTGCGTATTCCCTATGTAATAATACGGACTGCCGGTTATATAATTATTATTTTCGGGCGTATATTTACCGCCGAATAAAGCCTCGAGAAGATTAAGCGTCGTTACCGGATATTTCTCTGCTTCGTCTCCGTAAAATTTGGACGGCCCAGCGGCGCTGACGCAGTATTTTATATCAACCGTCTCTCCCGTGACCGAAAACTCGGACATCGCGTAGCTTGCGAGCATTGCGAGATGCGCTCCCGCCGAATATCCCATTACGCCGACCGAATCTATATCTACGCCGTATTTCTCGGCGTTGTTTTTTAAATATAATATAGAATCTATGCAGTCCTGAATCTGCGCGGGGAAATTATTTTCCGGGTTTGAGTTTGAGCCCGAAGCCAGTCTGTACTGAGCCGTTACGACAGTATATCCGTTTTCCCGGAGTTTTTCTATAACCGGAGAGTATATATATAAAATCTGCGATTTATCTCCCGCGACCCAGCCTCCGCCGTGGAATCCGATTATTACCGGGGATTTTTCATGTATTTTATTCACGGGATAAAATATATCGAGCTTTAAATCCCGTTCCCCTATAGTTTTATATATTATATTCAAATCATATTTTAGTTCGGATATATTATTGGAATTATCAAAATCAGCTACGGAGTAAAGTTCCGTCTCCCGTTCGCTTGCGTTTATATCCGTATTTTCAGTTTCCCCCGAACACGAAGATATAAACATAATATTAAATATTAAAATAAAAATCAGAATCTGAAAGTTATAACGCGAACATACTTCCGTAATCGTATAATTTTTCATTTGATAAAGATACCGCCTCCACTTCTCTGCTCCCGCAGAAATTTTTTATATTTTCATAATCCGGGTGAAGTTCTATATTCCCGGTAAAAGCCAGTTTATTTTTGGTTATAAGCCCCGAACAGCCGCCGATAAACCCGTAGTCATAGCCTTCCAGATTTATATGCCCCTTATCTATAAGCAAAACTTCGATATTATTCTGCAAAGCTTTTTTACATATAGAAATATCGGACGTTATTATAGAATTTTCGTTTACTATACAAACGGAACACTTCGCGTATCCCTGGTTTACGTCTATTATATTTTTTCCTGTTTCGTTCGCATACTCTATAATCTTTTCGTCCGTATGTTTTATATTGCATATAAGATAATCCCCGAATATCGCCGCGTTAAGTTTTATATCGCCGGGATATCCGCAGGAATCCGGGGATTTTACAGTCGTTATATCAAGATTTAATTTATCTATTATATTTTTATTTTTTTCATAAATTTCATCATAGAATATCCATTTGTTTTTTTCCAGATTAAAACAAAACATATCGGGGTGATAATTTAACGGGCAGATTCCGCCGAATTTATCGAACCCGCGTATTTTTACCGGGATTACCCCGCGCTTTATCAGATTCCGTTCGATTTCCCCGCTTATTTTATGCGAGCAGATTACATAACCCATTTTAATTTATTTTAATTTTTTACGAGTTACGCGCTTGACGTATTTACTATCTTTGCCCTCTTTTTTAAAGAGGGTGCCGTCCGCAGACGGCGGGTGTTTTCGTCTCCCCGTATGCGGCGTAAAATTTCAAAAACACCCGTCAGCCGCTTACGCGACTGCCACCCTCTTTAAAAAAAA
>WRMA01000118.1 GCA_009777355.1 Oscillospiraceae bacterium
ATAGAACTGATAAATAAAAATCCCGACAACGGCGACCAGGCGATAGATTTGGTCATGGCGGCGAAATATTTCGAAAGAATAGGCGACCACGCCGAAAATATCGCGGAATGGATAGTCTTTTCCCTTACCGGTATGCGCAAAGACAGCCGGGTTATGTGATAAAAAATAAAAATAAAATATTTTTAAATAAAATTTTTAAGTAAAAAAGGAGAAAAAATTATGAAAATACCATCGTTAAAAGTAGGGTTAATCGGCTCGGGAGCGATAAGCGGGACATATCTTAACAATATGATAAACCGGTTTGAAATACTCGAAGTAGCCGGCTGTTCGGACATAAAACCCGAACGCTCGGCAAAACGCGCGGAGGAATATAAAATAAAAGACATGACGAACGACGAAATACTCGGCGACCCCGAAATTAAAATCGTCGTGAACACCACTTATCCCAAGTCTCACTATAAAGTGAGCAAAGCCGCGCTTCTCGCGGGAAAACACGTCCACTCCGAAAAAATGATGGCGGTCACTCTCGAGGAAGGCAAAGAGCTCGTGAAAATAGCAAAGGAAAAAAATCTTAGGATAGGCATGGCTCCGGATACTTTTTTGGGCGGCGCGCTTCAGACCGCGCGCAAATTGATAGACTCGGGCATGATAGGCGAGCCGTTTACGGCCCAGGCAATGGTCGTCAGGGGCTACCACGCCGACAGGGGACGCTGGCCCGAACTGGGATTTACCCAGGAGCCCGGAGGAGGGATACCGTTTGATATGAGCGGATATTATCTCCACGCCCTCGTGCATCTTTTGGGTCCGGTCGAACGCGCGACGGGTTTCGCGCAATGCCGCCACCCTAAAAGAGTAAGAAAAAATACGAAGAATCCCGCTTTCGGCGAAGAGCTTGAACTTGACACGATTAATTCTATAACCGGCTCTCTCGAGTTTAAGAGCGGCGTCCTCGGAAACATAACGGCCGTTTCGGAAGGGTTCGGCGAAACCCCCCGTCTCGAAGTTTACGGAACCGAAGGAACTCTTATCTGCCCCGACCCGAATAATTTCGGCGGACAGGTCATGTTAAAACGCAACAGTTTGAACGCGTGGGGAGACAAAGAGTTTTTCACGATTCCCCTGACTCACGGATTCAGCGACGGCTGCTGCCGCGGAATCGGCGTCGCGGATATGGCGTGGGGGATAGTCAACGACCGTCCGCACAGGGCGCACGGGGATATGGGTCTGCACGTATTTGAAATTATCCACGGCATATGGCAGGGAACAAAGACCGGAAAGATTCACGTTTTAGAGTCGACGTGCGAACAGCCCGCGCCTCTTGCCTCCGGATATATAGAACACGGCTACGACGAATACGCCCTGACCATATAATTAATAAATAATAAAACGAAATGAGAATAGTATTTTTGGGTACTTCGGCGGGAGAAGAATACCCGGGCGCGTGGTGCGTATGCGAAAACTGCGAGAAGGCGAGAAAGTGGGGAGGCAGAAATATACGCCGCAACAGCGGCGTTATACTGGACGGCGACGTTATGATTGACATGGGCAAGACGGCGCATATCCAGGCTGAGAAATTTAATATAAATCTCCGGGGTATAAAATTTCTGCTGTCTACCCATTCCCACTGGGACCATCTTAATACGCATACCCTTTGGTCGAGAATCGCGGCTTTCGGACCGGGGGAAATGCCCGAGCTGAATATATTCGGCAGCAGCCGCGTTGCGGACGTTCTGGCAGAATCGGACAGGATGAATCCCGAAAGTTTGAAAATAAAAATTAATATGATTGAGCCGTTCAAAAAATATTACGCCGGAGATTTGGAATTTTTCACTCTCGACGGAAATCACAGCGACGGCGGCGGAGTTCGGTCTGTCAACTATATTATTACCCGTAAAAACAAAACTTTCGCGTATTTGTCCGACACCGGTTACCCGTTCGACGAAACGCTTAAAGCGCTGACGAAATATAAATATGATTTTATAATCGCCGAGTGTACGTTTTTATACGGGGAAGATAACCCCGCGCACATGGGAATAAATCAGAATATAAGACTGCTTGGATTTTTCGGCGCGAACAATCTATGGAAAAACAAGCCGGAATATTATCTGACGCATATCTCCCCGCACTGGTGTCCTCCGCACGACGAATACGAGCCTCTCGTAAAGTCGAAGGGCATGAAACTCGCATACGACGGACTTGTTATAGAATATTAACTCCATAGGGGGTAAACCTTGCGTTTACCCCCGCATATTCCTAACGTTTTGAGACTTTCCAGATACTAATCTTGCCCTCTTCGTTGAGGTTTTTTAATATCAGAACGGTTATCGGGAGTAGAAACACTCCCGGTATGCCGATAATATTAAACCCGACGAACATCGCTATAAGCGTCGTAACAGGATAAAGCCCGATACTCGAGCCTATTATTTTAGGCTCTATTATATTGCGTATAATCGTGATTGCCGCGTATAAAATCAAAAGCGCGAACCCGGTGAAATAGTCTTTTTGTATAATAGATATTATTCCCCAGGGGATTAGAACAGTTCCGGTTCCCAAAACCGGTATAATATCTATTAACGCGACGAACAGGGCGATACTGAAAGCGTAATCTATACCGATAATTAAAAATCCCGCGGTCAGTTCGGAATAAACTATTATAAAAATAGTGAAATAAGCTTTGATGTATTTATATATAGCCTCGAGGAATCTCGATTTTATGTCAATCATGACGTTTCTTACTTTCGGCGGGATTTGCAGGGCGAGGGATTTGTTTATAGTCTGGAAGTCGAGCGCGATATAAAAAGTCGAAATAATCGTTACGAGAGTATAGACCAGCCATTTCGGTATGGTTATTATAACCGACGCGGTAACCGATGGGAGCTGCGAGACTATGTCCGCGCTGAATTTCGAAAATATATTCAGGATTTCAGAGTTTATTATAACTCTTATGTCTTCGATAAGCCTCTCGTCGTTAAAAACCGGTATGTTGCGCAGGGATTTTTCGACCCACGAGAAAAAATTATTTATAATACCGGAGATTTTGTTCGCCGAATCGTTGAAAGAAAAATTCTCCCATAAAAACGTCAGCTCGTAAACTATTCTGTTCACGGCTAAAAATATAAAAAATCCCAGAGCCGCGAACAAAATCAAAAGAAAAATAATCGTCGCGAGCTTTCGGGGAAGTTTTAATTTTAAATGCAGGAACTTAACCGCGGGCTGTATCATAAGCGATATGAACCATGCGACTATAAACGGCAGAAACCAGAAGACCAAATAATTGAAAAATATATAGAACCCGAGAACGACGAGTCCCATAGTCAAAACCCACCGCGCGATTTTAAGCAGCTTGTTCTTGTTTTTATTTTTGTTTTTTTCTTCCGTTCCAACCTGTCCAGCCTGAATATTATGCATTAAACGCGTCTCTCCCGCAATTTAATATAATTTAAATATATAAATATATATTCTTATTCTTGACACAATATACGGCGGTAATTCTTAAATTATTCTAGAAAACCCTTATTTTTGAAAGAATATTCAGGGTCTTGTATTTTTCGGGTGGGTCGTCTTCATATATTTCTTCTTCCGTTATAAAATAATCTGTCTCCGTTCGTATGTAATATTTAGACGGACGAACGCCGAAATCGGAGACGAAGTCTCCGTCGGACGTATCCCACGTAATATTTCCCGTGTTTTTTGCGAGAGCGTCCATAACGTCGGCGGCAACCGCGCTCGCAGTCGGGAGTTTTCCCGCGCCTCTGCCGTAAAACATAACGTCGCCGATTGCGTTCCCGGTCACTACTATACCGTTGAAAACGTCGTCTATATTAAACAAAGGCGAAGACCTTGGAACAAGCATGGGCGCGACTATAGTATAGACGGAATCCTGATTTTCTTCGGACGCTTTCGCAATCAGTTTTATTTTACAGCCTAGTTTTTCAGCGTTTTTAATATCCGCGAGAGTTATGTTTCTTATGCCCTCCGTCCGTATTTTTTCGGGCGGGAGCTGCCTGCCGAACGCAAGCGACGACAGTATGCATAATTTTCTGCAGGAGTCGACCCCGTCGATATCGTCCGAAGGGTCGCTTTCGGCATAGCCGAGCTCCTGCGCCGTTTTAAGAACGGTCTCGAAATCAAGATTTTCAGCCGCCATTTTTGTCAGTATAAAATTAGTCGTGCCGTTTAAAATCGCGGCGATTTGATTTATTTTATTCGCGGCGAGGCAGTTATATATAGGGCGTATTATGGGAATCCCCCCGCCTACGCTCGCCTCGAAGAAATAGCGCGCGCCCGTTGCGGCGGCCGTCTTAAGCAGCTCCGCGCCGAATTTCGCGACGACTTCTTTGTTTGACGTAACCACGCTCACGCCTTTTTCGAGAGCGGCTTTCGTGTAATCGAAAGCCGGATGAGAACCTCCCATCGCTTCGACGATAAGCGATATTTCCGGGTCGTTTAATATAATATC
>WRMA01000119.1 GCA_009777355.1 Oscillospiraceae bacterium
TAAAGGCGAAAATAAGATACGCGCACAAACCTCAGTGGGCGACGGCGGAGCGAATATCAGCCGATAATAATATAGTTTATATAGAGTTTGACGAACCGCAGAGAGCCGTAACGAAAGGACAGGCCGTCGTCTTATACGACGGCGACGTCGTTTTGGGCGGTGGAACTATAGAATAAAAAAAACGGCGCGTCGGGGTCGCCGCGCCCTACGATAGACCTCTTGCGAAACCGAAATACGACCACCCCGCCGTCTGCGGACGGCACCCCTCCACGGAGGGGAATTAATAAAACGCCGGAGTGGGGTGAAAATTCCCCTCCGTGGAGGGGTGGCGCGGCGCGTAAGCGGCGTGACGGGGTGGTTTTGAAAGAAGTCCGATAAATAACGATATTACCGGGAGGCGTATTTATTTATGGCGTTAATCAGCGTGTCGAATCTGACGTTCGCCTATGAAGGCAGTTACGATAATATTTTCGAAAACGTCGGTTTTCAGCTCGATACCGACTGGAAACTCGGATTCACAGGAAGAAACGGACGGGGAAAAACGACGTTTCTCAATCTTCTTCTCGGCAATTATAATTATAACGGGATAATTTCCTCGCCCTGCGGGTTCGAATATTTCCCGTTCGAAATAAAAAACCAAAAAATTCCCGTTTCAAATATAATAGAAAATATTTGCCCGGACTTTTTGGAATGGGAGCTTATGAGAGAGTTCTCTATGCTCGAGCTTGAACCCGGAGAAGAAATTTTACGGCGTTCTTTCGAAACTCTTTCGTACGGAGAACAAACGAAAGTCCTTCTCGCGGCGCTTTTTTTAAAGCAAAACAGATTTTTATTAATCGACGAACCCACAAATCATCTCGATATACGGGGCAGGGAAGTGGTCGCCGGTTATCTCAAAGGCAAAAAAGGCTTTATCCTCGTATCCCACGACCGCGCGTTTCTCGACGGCTGTATAGACCATGTCCTGTCAATAAACAAAAATAACATAGAAGTTCAGAAGGGGAATTTTTCGTCTTGGCTTATAAACAAAGAACGCCGGGATAATTTTGAACTCGCCGAGAATATCAAATTAAAGAAAGAAGTTAAGCGGCTGGAAAAATCCGCAAGGGAAAAAGCCGAATGGGCGAACAGAACCGAAGCGTCGAAAATCGGAGCGTACGACAAAGGCTATATCGGGCATAAAGCCGCAAAAATGATGAAACGAAGCAAAGTGATAGAATCGAGGCAAAAAACCGCAATCGAAGAAAAATCAAAGCTGCTGAAAAACATCGAAACGTCCGAAAGCCTTAAAATAAATCAGCGGGATTATCACTCAGGACGATTCGTAAATCTCGATGGCGTCTCTATTTATTACGGCGATAAAATCATATGTAAAGATATAAGCTTTACAGTAAATAAAGGCGACAGGATTGCGTTAAAGGGTAGAAACGGCTCGGGTAAATCGAGCGTGATAAAATTAATCTGCGGGGAAGACATAAAATATACCGGCGGTTTTCATAAAGGCCCGCGTCTTGCCATATCTTACGTTTCCCAGGATACCTCATATCTTACGGGAAGTCTCGGCGAATATATAAAAGACAATAATCTCGACGAAAGTTTATTTAAGGCGATATTAAGAAAACTGGATTTTTTAAGAATCCAGTTTGAGAAAGATTTGACGGATTTCAGCGGAGGACAAAAGAAAAAAGTCTTAATCGCGAAGAGCCTGTGCGAAAAATCGCATTTATTAGTCTGGGACGAACCGTTGAATTATATAGACGTAATATCCCGTATGCAAATAGAAGATTTACTTCTGGAATATAAACCTACCGTCTTATTCGTCGAACACGACGTCACTTTCTGCGAAAATATCGCGACGAAAACGGTCGAGTTATTTTAACTCGCAATTATGCCGGGTCGGCTTTGAGATTCGGGATATATTTGCAGGCTTCTTCCAAAATATCCGCGTAATGCCCGTAAATTCCCGTTACGTGATGTATGTACGGCCCGTCTATGATTTTCTTCTCCCATTTTACCCAGTTATCGACTTCAAACCAGACGTAAGTGCCGGTCGTTTTAGGACCCTCGCAGGTCTTGCCTTCGCCCAGGAACATAGAGTATTCGCCGTCGATACTGTCGAAACGCCCGATAGTCAAGTCGCCCCGCTTCAACTCCCACTGACCCTGTCCTCCCGGCGCAATCGCGGGATTTTTCGTATCGCCCATTAACGCCCTCGGGAACGGCCCGCAGTGCCATAACAATTCGGCGTCGTCGTTCGACGGATGCCTGATTGTCAAATCGGCGAAAAACGACGGCGTTCTGTTGTAATCCGCGGCGTGAAGCATAGCCGAAGTGACCGCTCCGCACACGTCTCCCTCGCAGGATACCGGATAACCCATAGCCGTAAGCTCGCCGATAAGCTGGCAGGGCAAAATTCCCATAAGCTCGCCGAGACCCGTCCAGCACTCGACGGACGCCGCCGCGAAATTCCCGTTATCCATTTCGTTTTTGACAAAAACAATCATAGCCGCAAGAGTCCTGAGTTTTTCCTCGCCGATTTGCGAGATATCCATTCTTTCCCTCATCGATTTTATTTGCTCTTCGAGTTCGGCGCTTCCCTGTTCCTTTAATTTTTTTACGGCTCCCGATAAACGCCCGACTGACAACGGCGTAACTTCTATGCCGAATTTTGACAGCATATCGTCTTCGTTGTACATGACGCTGAAAAACGCGCTCGGACGGTCGCCGATTTTTAATATTCTCATAGACTTAAACGCTTTCAGAACCGCGGCGGTACGGCAGAAATTATTGACGCCGTCCAAAAATACCGGGTCTTCGGGCGCGCAGTTTTCGATATAGGTAAACTTAACGCCGAATCTCTGTAAAACTTTACTGCTTGCCAGAACCCCGCATTGGGTGTCTCTGATTCTCACGCCGTTTTCGTCGGGGGAATCGTCTCTGGGTCCCCATAGCAACGCGGGGAGAGCCATTGCTTTGCCGATTTTCGCGACCGTTTCTTCCGGGCCGAAATCTGTGTGAAGCAAAAACACGGCGTCGACTTTCTGCGATTTCAAATAATTAGTGACCGCCTGAACTTGTTCGGGACCGGTAGCTATCCCGTCGGGAACGACGCCGTCGATATTAATAACCTCGATATTAGGGTCAAGCTTTTTCAAAGCCTCGAAAGTTTTGTCTTTGAAGATAAGCGCGTTTTCCGCGCTCGTGAAGCCGGGGCCTCTTTTTACTGGAGCGACGCCGAGTTTTAATTTGATTTCTCTGCTCATGAATATAAATCCTCCGTTTAAAAAATTTTTAAAAATTTATTTATATTAATATTTTTCTAATAATTAAACAAATTGATTTTACCGGCCAAAAACTCCATAGTTTTCGCCTTCGACGCTTTCATGCACGCGAATATATCTTCTTTTTTGCTCTTATCGTTGATATATTCCGAAGCGGCAAGCTGAAAAGCCCTGAAAAAATCAGTAGCGACGTTTATTTTCGCAATCCCGAGCCTGACTGATTTTTGCAGCTGCTCGTCCGGTATGCCCGACCCGCCGTGAAGAACCAGCGGTATTTTTAAAAGACCGCTTATTTTTTCTATACGCGCCAAATCAAGATTCGGCGTCGCGGCATAGTCGCCGTGAGCGTTGCCGACCGCGACCGCGAGAGAATTTATGCCGGTCTCGTCCAAAAATTTAAGGGCGTCGTCCGGGTCTGTAAACTTACTCGAGTCGGTATATCCCGAGATATCAGCCGCGCTGCCGATATTTCCCAGCTCCGCTTCAAGGTCCGCGCCGAACTCTTTCGCCGCTTCGGAAGCTTCAAGCGTAGTTTTAATATTTTCTTCGAAAGGCAGCTTCGACCCGTCGTACATAACCGATAAAAATCCCGAACGCATAGCGTATTTGAGCGTTTCTATATCGTGGCAGTGGTCAAGATGAAGCCCGACGGGGACTTTTGCTTTCTCCGCGAGACGTCTTGTGATTTCTACCGTTATTTCAAAAGATATATAATCCCTAAACCCGGGGTATAACTGGACAATCACGGGTTTCCCCGCGATTTCCGCGGCGTCGACCGCAAATTTAATAGTCTCGTAATTACAGATATTAAACGACGGAACGCCGTAATTATTTTTGTACGCCTCGCGTATAATATCCCCCGTTTTCTCATATCCCATAAAATTTTATTCTCCTTTGTTATATTTTTTGTTTTTTTATTTTTATTTGTATTGGACTTCTTTCGAAACCACCCCGTCACGCCGCTTACGCGCCGCGCCCCCCCTCCACGGAGGGGAATTTTCACTCAACTCCGCCGTTTTATTAATTCCCCTCCGTGGAGGGGTGC
>WRMA01000120.1 GCA_009777355.1 Oscillospiraceae bacterium
ATTTTGAACTTCCCTGTGTGCCATATAAATTTAGCACAGGGTGCGGAATATGAGGTATAAAACAAGCGATTATATATATTGCAAGTAACAATAAATCGTCCTCATTTTTTAATTTAAAATGTCGTTTTAACAGTTCGAGATATTTATTTTTGCCTGATTGCAAATTCGGGCTTATTTGTTCTTTTGCGTTTTCATTTATCGCAAACATAATCGTGGTATCATATTTCTTTATCGTGCTTATTTCGTTGTCAGATATAGAAATTACCTCATGTTTTTTATTACATAAATCATAAAAAATACGATTATTTTTGAACCCAAGCCTATTGTCTAAACCGAAAAATTCAGCGTTAATAGTTGCCAATGCCGAGCAATTTCTTTTAATTTTATTAATTTCTTTTTCTTCCCAAATGTTTTCAGTAATTTTGTTTAATAATAAACTAATCATAACGTCAAACGCATTACTTTTTATTATCGGATTTCCGCAAATTCCAAAATCGCGCGCGTCTATATTTATATAATATTCGGCATTTTGCGATTTAAAAAATTTGATGTTCGCGTTTTGTGTGATGATGTCAAAAGGCGTTTCAGCTTTTTGATTTTTGGCTGATTCGGTTTCGTTCTGAAAATTAACATCTCTTAATTTT
Organism: Oscillospiraceae bacterium; assembly: GCA_009777355.1. Lineage (GTDB taxonomy): Bacteria > Bacillota > Clostridia > Oscillospirales > WRJC01 > WRJC01. The sequence continues at coordinate 645 of WRMA01000120.1, forward strand.
TCAGATTTCTTTTCTGGTGCTGTGTAATTACTCATATTTTTTTTCCTCTCTTGTTTTAATAATAAATATATTTTAAATTTTTCTATATCTTAATTTTATCACACTTTATATCTGTATATCTTGTAATTAATATTTTAAATGCGATGAACTTTTCAATATACTTTTACAAATACAAAATTTCTTTTAGTACTACGAAAACAAAGAAAAAAATATTTATAGGGGAATGCCTACAGTTCCTACAGTGCCGTCAAATGCCCCATTTTATCAACGAAATTTCACTGTAGCGATTCGCCATACTGTAGGCATTTTCACTCAAAACATAAAAAATCCCGCTTTTGTCTGCCTATTTTGACATTTGAAAGCGGGTTTTGTTCGGGGCTACCTTAATAAATTGATTGTTTGTAGTCTGCCTATAGTCTGCCTATCAGACGATTTTAGGGGGTTTCAGACGGTTTTAGGCGGTCAGCCAAAGAAAAAATACACGCGCGCTAAATCATGAAAAAAGTACGGTATAATGGGCTTTTACCGATTATACCGTACAAAATTTTTGGTCGGAGTTATGTGATTCGAACACACGGCCTCTTGGTCCCGAACCAAGCGCTCTACCAAGCTGAGCCACACCCCGTAACATTTATTATATATAGTATATCACAACTAATTAAAATTTGCAATAGGTATTTGCAAATTTTAATTAAAAAAATTTTTTTATAATTTTTTTCAAATACTCTTGACATTAACGTAATATTTATGTATAATATATATAATGCCTCGCAGTAAATATGCGGTTGTGGTGGAATTGGCATACACGCACGTTTGAGGGGCGTGTTCTTCACGGAGTACGGGTTCAAGTCCCGTCAACCGCACCAGTCGGAGTGTCCTTGCAGGATTTTTTATTCTGCAAGGACATTTTGTATTACTCGCACGCCGCGATTATCATATTGTTAATCATGCCCAAAGCGTAGAAAGAATCGTCGTTATATACGCCGGAATAGCAGATTACCGAGAGCCCCTGCTCCCCGTCTATCGAAATTTTATGACCCGCCCATCCGCCGTGTTCAACCGAGCCGGGAGAACGCAGTACGCCCGCGTCGTCTACTTTTGTTCCGCGGTAATTCCAGCCCAGAGCCCATGAGTCCCACTGGTTCGGAAGCGACGTATTGTAATTCGACGTCATCTGGCGTATGCTTGCGGGGGAGAGTATCCGCCGCCCGTTAAAACGACCGTCGTTCAGTATCATCTCGCAGAAATTAGCCGTATCGTTTACAGTCGTTTTTAAGCCGTTCCCTCCGCCCTCGTTTTTATAGCACCTCTCGGAGTTTATATAACCGTAGCCCATACAACGCTCGTTTCTTCCCAATACTCTTCCCCATTTTTCTTCGGGCAGAACCCAGTGGGAATCAATCATGCCGAGAGGCTCAAATAAAACGCGCCTCGCATAGGAATCTATGCTCTCTCCGGTTATCGCGCAGATTATTTCTTTTAACCTGTCATAGCCGTAATTGCTGTACGCCATAACTTTACCCGGAGTATTTTTTAGTTCGACGCGCAGGCAAACCGCATCCCACACGTCTTTATAATCTTCGGGAAGCCCCATAGCCTTTCTTAAATCCGAATTATATTTGTCCCAGTCTTCGCCGGTTGAATTTTCGCCCGGACGCTCGACTTTTAATTCTTCTTTAACATAATTATCCGCAGATTTCCAAAATTCGTCGTCGACGCCGTGAGTATGAGTCAGAAGATGCGCAAGATTTGTCTTCTCGCGTCCTCCCCCGGTATATTCGGGAAGAAACGTAGAAACGTAATTGCTCAGCTCAAGCCGCCCTTCTTCGAGAAGCTTAAATATCAGAGCCGCCGTAATGGGTTTTGTACACGAAAAAATCGGGAAAATAGTATCCGATTTTACGCCGTATTCATGCGTACTCGTACCGTAGCAACCCTCGAATACCGGAACTCCGTAACGCGCCGCCCTGATTACCAAAGCCTGATATTTGTCCTGCGCAATCCATTCGAGCAGCCGTTCCTCAAGAACGTCGAGCTGCGCCGGATAAAGCTTTAATTGCGCCGCCTGTTCGACGGCTTGTTTTGTTTTCGGCATAGTTTTTTCTCTCCTTTGTTTATGTTTTATGGATTGAACCTCTTTCAAAACCACCCCGTCACGCCGCTTACGCGTCGCGCCACCCCTCCGCGGAGGGGAATTTTCACTCAACTCCGCCGTTTTATTAATTCCCCTCCGTGGAGGGGTGCCGTCCGCAGACGGCGGGGTGGTCGTATTTCGGTTTTGAAAGAGGTTTATTATATTCCGCTGTTATTCTTCAAGAGCCGCGATTATCATGTTGTTTATCATACCGAAATCGCCGTAAATCCCCGCTCCCTGGTCATACTCCCCGAAATATATAATCACGCTTATTCCGTATTTCGGGTCCAGCATTACTTTGTGCCCCGCCCAGCCTCCGTGGTCCAGCGCGCGCTCCGAACGCAGCGACCCTTCGTTGTCTACTTTTTTGTGCCGGTAGTTCCAGCCCAACCCCCACGGGTCCCATTCGTTCGTAAGATACGCGTTATAATTCGAAGTCATCTCATGTATGCTCGCGGGCGATAAAATCCGCTTGCTATTATATTTCCCGCCGCCGAGTATCATTTCGCAGAAACGCGCCATATCGTTCGCCGTCGTTTTCAGTCCGCCGGAGCCCGACTCGCTTTTATAATTCCCCTCGGAATTTATCCAGCCGTAACCTGTGCAGCGTTCGTTCCTGCCCAGCGTCCTTTCCCATTTTTCTTCGGGCAGAACCCAGTGGGAATCAATCATGCCGAGAGGCTCAAACAAAACGCGCCTCGCATATGAATCTATGCTCTCTCCGGTTATCGCGCAGATTACGTCTTTGAGTATCTGATACCCGTGGTTGCAGTACGACATTACTCTGCGGGGTTCATGCTGGACTTTGCCTCCGCGGCAGTTCAGAATATGCCAGAGCTTCCGGTCGTCAAAATCATCGGCAAGCTCCAGGGCTTTTTTTATTTTCTCGTTATATTCCCGCCAGTCCTCGTCCTTTGAATCGTCTCCGGGACGTTCGATTTTTAGCTCTTCTTTGACATATTCGCTGACGCTCTTGTAAAACTCGTCGTCTGCGATTCCGCTTGTATGCGTCAGAAAATGCCATATCAATATTTTTTCTTTTCCTCCGCCGACGTACTCCGGCATAAACTTTTTGACCGGGTCGTTCAGTTCGAGACGCCCGTCTTCCAGAAGAATCATGATAAGCGCCGCTATAATCGGCTTCGTGTTTGAGGCGACGGGAAAAATAGTATCCAGCTTTACGCCGTATTCGTGCGTACTCGTACCGTAGCAGCCCTCGAATACCGGAACTCCGTAACGCGTCGCCTTGACTACCATCGCCTGGAATCTCTCCTCCGCCGTCCATTCGTTCAGCCTCTCTTCGAGTTTGTCAAGCTGAGGAAGATAAAGCTTTAATTTCGCCGCCTGTTCGACGGCTTGTTTTGTTTTCGGCATATTAAAATCTCCTTCTTTATTCTTTAATCATATATTAGTTTATTATACTTCTTTCAAAACCGGAATACGAACCACCCCGCCGTCTGCGGACGGCACCCCTCCACCGAGGGGAATGGGGAACAAACGTCTGAAAGGGAGTGAAAATTCCCCTCCGTGGAGGGGTGGC
>WRMA01000121.1 GCA_009777355.1 Oscillospiraceae bacterium
GCCGTCTGCGGACGGCCCCCCTCCGGGGAGGGGAATGGGAAAAAAACGTCTGAAAGTGAGTGAAAATCCCCCTCGGTGGAGGGGTGGCGCGAAGCGCCGGGGTGGTTTTGAAGAAGTTTATCAATTTATTAATTCCTGTACCATTTTTCCTGCGCCGTGAACAGACGCGCATATTCGCCGCCTTTGGCTATGAGCTCGTCGTGCGTTCCCGTTTCGGATATGCCGCCGTCTTTCATCACGGCTATTTTATCCGCGAGCCGGCATAACCCCACGCGGTGCGATATTATAACCGCCGTTTTGTCTTTTGACGCCTCTATGAATTTTGTCAGTATTTCAGTTTCGATAAGCGGGTCGAGCGCGCTTGTCGGCTCGTCCATGACAATAAGCTCGCTTTCCCTGAAAAGCCCTCTGGCTATGGCGATTTTCTGCCACTGCCCGCCTGAAACGTCGTTTCCGCCGAATTCCGCGCCGAGCTCGCCGTCCAGACCCGTTTTTTCAAGCAGTCCGCTCAGCCCCGCGTTTTCGAGAGCGCCGATGATTTTTTCATCGTCGTCTATTTTATCAATATCGGAAATCGCTATATTTTCCCGAAGGGTTAATTTATACTGCGTAAAATTCTGGGCTATCGCCGAAACAGACTTGTAAAACGATTTCTTGTCAATATCCCCGACGGGTATCCCGTCGTACAGTATTACGCCCTCCCGGCACGGGAACAGCCCTAAAAGCAGCTTGGAAAAAGTCGTTTTCCCGCTGCCGTTTTCTCCCAGAACCGCGATTTTCTCGCCTTTGCGGATTTCGAAATCCACGTTCTTTACGGCGTATTTCTCCGCGTTCGGATATTTGAAAGACGCGCCGCGCAATTCTATTATATCCCGAAGCCCCGGATACGCCGTATTATTACCGGCATTGCTTTTATTTCCGGTTTTATCGTCGTATTCTTCTTCTCCCCCCTCCGGCGCTTCTTCCGGAAGGTCTGCGTAGTCAAAATAATCCCCCGCGAACGCGAGCTCCCTCGGAAGCTCGCCCCCAAGAGAAAGAATACCCCGCGCCGCGGACTGCAGCGTAAGGAACGCCGCGATACACGCGCCGAACACTCCGACGTTTACCGCGCCGTTAAGCGTGAGCGCGAGAGCGAGAGCGATACACGCGCCGTAACCGATTATTCTTATGGCGTCGCAGAACAGCAGCGATACCGCGTCTTTACGATTCTGCTCCCAAAGCTCGTCCTGTACTTCGTCGCGAGTCCGCGTCCATTTGCCGAACACATAATCGTCCGCCCCCAACGCCCGAAGCTCCTTGACGCTTTTCCTGTCGGTGAACAAACCCCATAAATATCCCATTACGCGCGCTTTTTTCGCCATCTTATACTTTATCCGGTAAAACTCTTTGCCGCGGATAAGCCGGGCTATGCAGTAGGGCAGCGCGCTGATAATGCAGAGAGGCAGAAACCACAGGCTGTACCGCGCCAAAATCGCCGCTAAAGTTATAAAATTCAGCAAGCATAAAAATACGAGACTGAAACTTGCGTACATTATCCTGTTCATTACGCCGCCGTACAAATGCTCTTCGGCGCGCTGCTGCATATCTTTTATATTCGCGTCCTCAAAGCTGATAAGCGGCATACGCGACAGTTTTGCGCACATCAAATATCTGTAACGCACCTGGCGTTTGTCCGCTCCGAGTTCTATGACCATTTCCGCGGCGAAAATCAATATATTGTTTACCGCGTACGCCGAAAGATAAAGCAGCCCCCAGAAAAATAAATTCCCCGCAGACCCTCCGCCCTCGGACATATTATACGCCTCCTCAAACAGCGACGCGAGCGCAAGCGCGGTAAATCCGGGAAAAAGTCCGCCTATAATATAATTCAGCAAAGAAAACGCGGCCGCCGCGGGCGCAAAAGCAAAATAATTTTTAAACACCCTGCCGTATATATTAAAATACCTGATTTTTTTATTTATATCTTTATGTCCGCCTTTATTTTCAGTTATCGCTCCCTACCGCCTTTCTGCCTCGCCGTTAATATAAAACGGCAAATTAAATAAAGCTAATTCCCCGAATACCATGCGCTCTGCGCGGCGAACATTTCAGAATACAACCCTTTTTGCTCCATGAGCTCGCCGTGGGAGCCGCTCTGAATTACTTTGCCGCCGTCCAGAACAATAATTTTATCCGCGAGCTTCGCGCTTGCAAGCCTGTGAGAAATCATCACGCATCCCCGTTTCTTTAAAACCGACTGAAACGTCTCGTACATGCGGCTCTCCGCAAGAGGGTCGAGAGCGGCGGTCGGCTCGTCCAGTATTATAAACGCGCCGCCGCTCAGCATAGAGCGGGAGACCGCAATTTTCTGCCATTGGCCTCCGGACAGGTCGACCCCGTCGTCCGCAAGTCTGCCGATGTTTGCGTCGAGCGGGAGATATTCGAAGCTTTCGTTCCACAACCCGTCTCTTAAAGCTTCGAGTATCGCTCCGTCGTCGTTTATTTTTGAAATATCCCCGAACGCCACGTTTTCGCGCAAAGTCAGCTCATACCCGCAGAAATCCTGAAACACTACGCTGAAAATTTTCCGGAGTTCAGAAATCGGAAACTGCGAAACGGAAACGCCGTTTATGTATATGCCGCCGCCGTCGGGCTTGTAGAGACCGCATAACAGTTTTACTATCGTCGATTTTCCCGCGCCGTTTTCCCCCACGATTGCGACGCGCTCGCCGGGCAGTATTTCGAAGCTTACCCCGTTAAGCGCGGTCTTATCGGTTTTCGGATATGAAAAAAACACGTCGTCAAACAGAACGCTTACTTTCTCAAAATTCTCAAAATTCTCAAAATTTTCAGCCTTAAAATCAACGCCCGGAATCCGGGGATTTACGCAAATCTCCGGCAGAGACATAAATATATTATAGTGTTTCATCTCGAGGCAATCGTTCGATACCTGCGAAAACGCGCCGCTCATCGCGTTCGAGGCGGCGAGCGCCGCGCCCACGGAGGCGACTCCCGCAACGAACAGACCGATATCAATAGTCCCGCCCGTTAATCCGAATATCATAGACAGTATCACAAACGACGCCCATATTCCGAGAGTTATAACGTGGAACACGCCGTATTTGCTTGATTTTATACGCATCTTCACATATTCTCTCCGGAAATCGTCGGCGAATTTTTTCCATTTCTTTAACGCAAAGCCCGCAGCGCCGAAAATTTTAAGTTCAAACTCGGCGTGCTTATCCGCGAGAAGCGCGGAAATATACGTCCGCCTCCGCCAGTTAGGCATTTCGGTGTTCCACAGCCGCTGCCGCGCTTCTATAGCTTTATAGTTGAACCACAAAAGCGGCGCGAGCAGTATAAAATATACTGCGGCAAACCAAACCGAAACCTGCGTGAACACCGCCGCCGTTCCCAGCAGCGATATAAACATCGAGACCGCGCATACCGTGTTATTATACAAATAATATATACGCAAATGCGGCTCCGAACCCATGCGCTCCAAAGTGTTCAGAGCGTCGGGAGACTCAAAGCACGAATAATCCAGCCTTTTGAACTTTTCGAGAACGACTCCCGTAAAATTCTTGTTCAGCGCCCTGTGCGTGAAAATTTCCGCAAGCCCCAAAAACATCCCCGAGTTAGCCGAAATCAGCATTACCGCAATCAAAAACGCGGCCCACTTCACTAATTCCGTCAGCCCGGCGTTTTGGTTTATGTAAGCGCTTATACTGTTAATAAGCCTGCCGGTAAAAAAAATAGTAAGCGGAGCCTCAAACGATTGCAAAAGCCTCAGGATAAGCGTGAGGACAGTCGGCGTCCTTGCGTATTTTAATATTACGGCGACTGAATTTACCGCCTGTTTTAACACATATCACGCCTCCCCGGCAATCGCAATTTTATTAGCATTATATCATAAATTCAGCGATATTTCTATATTTATCCGCCGTGTTCACAGAAATTTAACGAATTTATTCCACGGTTTTTGAATGAGTTAAATTTCTGTGAACAAATAATGGATTTATTCTTTGCCCTCTTTCGTAAAGAGGGTGCCGTCCGCAGACGGCGGGTGTTTTCGTCTCCCCTCGCGCAACATCAGATTTCAAAAACACCCGTCAGCCGCTTACGCGACTGCCACCCTCTTTAAAAAAGAGGGCTTTCCGCGATGATTT
>WRMA01000122.1 GCA_009777355.1 Oscillospiraceae bacterium
CGCTTCTCAACTATATATAGATATATAGAAGTTGAACGGCGTTTTTTTTGTTTTTCGATTATCATAAACCATATTTTTTGCGGCTTCATATAATAACATTAAAAACAACAAAAAAAGAATTTTAAATTTCAGAGGTAATAAAATATATGACTGCAAATTTTATAAACGGGGAAACTATGACGAACACGGCCCTGTCGGCGCATAATTTAGACGCGCGGACTTTTGAGCCCGGACAGGGTTCGGTCGTTTTGCCGCTGCCGCATATTTCTTACGAAAACGGTTTCGACGTTTCGCGGGGATACGACTCTTTTACGGCCGGAGAAAGCGGATTTTACTACATATGTTACAGAGTCGGTTCAGAACCCGGCGGAATTATATCGTCCTCCCTGCATAGAAACGGAACGCCTTTACCCGTTTTGACCGACGCGGCGGCAAACGCCGGGACCCGTTCGGGAGCCGCGGTGATTTTTCTGAACACCGGAGACTGCCTGCGGCTCGTAATTACGGGGAACGGCAGTAAAATAAAACTGCGGGAAGGCGCGGGCGCGTCTCTAAATATAATAAAAATCGCTTGACTGAACGATTAAAATATGCTAAAATAAAATTAATTAAAATTTTAGTAATAAATAATAATTGCAGGAGAGTAAAAATAATATTATGAGAGACGAAACAAAATGCCTTCATTCGGGATATACCCCGAAAAATTCAGAACCCCGGGTTCTGCCCATCGTTCAAAGCACCACTTACGTATACGATTCGGCCGAGGAAGTCGCCTCGGTTTTCGACGAACCCACAAAAAGCCTGATATATTCGAGATTCGCAAACCCCACCGTAATGGCCGTGGAAGCCAAAATCGCCGAGCTTGAACACGGCGCGGCCGCGATGTGCGCGTCTTCCGGACAGGCCGCAACTTTGCTCTCGATTATTAATATATGCTCCGCCGGAGACAGCTTTATCAGTACGTCGGCAATTTACGGCGGAACGATAAATCTGTTTTCGGTCACTCTCAAACGTTTCGGAATAGAGTGCGTTTATGTGAATCAGGACGCGGACGAAGACGAAATAAACGCCGCTTTTAAACCAAATACGAAATTGGTTTTCGGCGAAACCCTCGCGAACCCCGCGCTGAAAGTTCTAGATATCGAAAAATTCGCGCGAATCGCCCATTCGCATAACGTCCCTCTTATTGTCGACAACACTTTCGCAACGCCCGTTTTGTGCAAGCCGATTTTATTCGGGGCTGATATAGTCGTTCACTCTATCAGCAAATATATGGACGGTCACGCCGCGCAGGTCGGAGGGGTTATTATTGACGGCGGAAGCTTTGACTGGACAAAAGGCGATTTCCCCGAGATTACCGGACCCGACCCGTCCTATCACGGTTTAATCTATTCTGAAACTTACGGAAAAGCCGCGTATATTATAAAGGCGAGAATGCAGTTAATGAGGGATTTCGGGGTTTACCCGTCCGCCCATTCGGCTTTCTTATGGAATCTCCGGCTTGAAACTCTTGCGGTAAGAATGGAGCGTTACTGCGAAAACGCCCTCAAAACCGCGGAGTATCTCCTGGGTTCGGATTACGTCGAAGAAGTTTGCTACCCCGGTCTTGAAAGCGATAAAAATTACGCCCTCGCGCAAAAATATCTTAAAGGCGCAAGCGGAGTTATAACTTTTGTAATAAAAGGCGGCAAAGAAAACGCCGTGCGTTTTATAGACTCCCTGAAGCTCGCCTCGAACCAGGTTCACGTCGCAGATATACGCACCTGCGTTCTTCACCCCGCAAGCTCGACGCACAGGCAGTCAACAGACAGTCAGCTCGAAGCCGCGGGGATTAACCCCGGCATGATAAGACTCTCCGTAGGTCTGGAACATATCGGCGATATAATCGCAGACATAGAAGCCGCATTTAAATCTCTTTAAATCATTTCATCATTTCGTTTTCAGATAGTCCGAACGTTTCGTTTTCGCCGGATTTATCTCCCCCGGGTTCTACGTGTATCATAATATCATAGACGTTTTCCAGACGCGATTTTATTTCGGCTTCGACCCTCGACGCTATGTTGTGCGCTTCAAAAACAGTAGTTTGAGGGTCTACGTCTATGTCGAAATCTATATCCCAGAATCCGGCGATACGTCTCATTCTCGCGCGGTGAGGGTTTGACGCGCCCTCGACCGATTTCACGGAGTCGGCGATAACCCTGTACGGTTCTGTTCCGCTGTTTCCGTCCATTAGTTCGAGATTCGCTTCAAGAAAAATCCCGACCGCCGTTTTTATAATCCAGAAGCCTATCAGCAGCGCTATAATCATGTCCGAATATGCCGAACCGGTCAGGGAAGATATTATAAGCCCCGCGAGAACGCCCAGCGAAATCATCACGTCGCCCGCCATGTTTTTCGCGTTGGCTTTTATCATTTGGGAATCCGCTCTCTTACCCAGTATATACTGGCTGTACGCGAGAAATATTTTTCCCGCAATCGAAACGAGCGTTATAATAATCGCGAGAAAAGACGGAACTTCGCGCGCTCCGCCCGAAATCAAATCCGACGCCGAATTTATAATAAGCTGCGCTCCCATGAAAAATAATATGAACGCCAGAAAAGCCGTCGCGATAGTCTCGGCCCTGCCGTGCCCCCACGGATGCTTCGCGTCGGCGGGTTTCGATATTATTCTGACGACCGCGAGAGTGACTATGCTTATAACGACGTCCGCCGACGAATCTATTCCGTCGGCCGTGAGCGCTCCGCTGCCGGATAATATCCCGGCGGTTATTTTTGCCCCGGCTAATATTAAATTGCCGGTTATCGACGTGACGGCCGCTGTTTTTATATATTTATTTTTTGTTCTATCCATAATTTTTTATTTTTTATTTTTCTGTATTTTCTCCCATACCGGCGACATATTTCTTAAAGTCTCTACTAACTTGGGAACGGTTTCGGTAATATAATCTATTTCTTCGTCTGTGTTATAATGCGAGAGAGAAAGCCTCAGCGAACCGTGAGCGACCTCATGGGAGCGTCCGATAGCGAGAAGAACGTGACTGGGGTCAAGCGAACCCGAAGTACACGCGGACCCCGACGACGCGGCGATTCCCCGCATATCGAGCATTAATAATAACGCCTCTCCCTCTACTCCTTCGAAGCACATATTAACGTTCCCGGGCAGTCTGTTTTTTAAATCGCCGTTTACTACAGCTCCCGGGATTTTTGAAAGTCCCGATATTAATCTATCCCGTAATTTTAAAATATACCCGGCGTTTTTTTCTATATTAAGGCAGTTCTCCTCAAACGCCGCCGCCATAGAGGCTATGCCTGGGATATTTTCCGTTCCCGCTCTTCTCCCGCCTTCGTGAGCGCCTCCCCAAATTAATCTTTCCGGGGTTATATTTTTACGGCAGTATAAAACCCCCGCGCCTTTCGGCCCGTTGAATTTATGCGCCGAGAGAGAAAGCATATCTATATTTTCTTTTAGAACGTCTATATTTATATGCCCTCCCGCCTGGACCGCGTCAGTGTGGAGCATAATCTGCCGTTCCTTGCATATTTGACCGATTTCTTCGAGCGGCTGAATCGTTCCGATTTCGTTGTTAGCGTACATGACCGTTACGAACGCCGTATCTTCCCTGACCGCGTTCCCAAGTTCTGCGGGATTCACTATGCCGTTTCCGCCGACTCCGAGAAGAGTGATTTCAAAGCCCTGCTTTTCTAATTTGCCAAGCGTATGCAAAACGGCGTGATGCTCGATTTTCGTTGATATTATATGCTTTTTATTTTTTGCCAGAGCGAATTTCACCCCCGTCATAACCGCCTGGTTTACGGACTCGCTGCCTCCGGAAGTAAAATATATTTCTCTCGGTTCGGCGTTTAAATACTCCGCCATGATTTTACGCGACTTACTTAATACCGCCGCCGCCTGCCTTCCCTCTTTATGAAGACTCGAAGCGTTGCCGAAGCAGTCTTCCATTGTTTGCGTCATCGCTTTTTTCGCCGCTTCGCTCATTTGCGAGGTCGCGGCGTTATCCGCGTATATTCTTGCTCTCTGCGTCATTATATTTATAGTTTCAATCCTCTCTTTTTTTTAATTTTATTATTTTTTATTTAATTTTTATTTTTTTT
>WRMA01000123.1 GCA_009777355.1 Oscillospiraceae bacterium
CTCTTTTTTAAAGAGGGTGGCAGTCGCGTAAGCGGCTGACGGGTGTTTTTGAAATCTGACGCCGCATACGGGGTAACGAAAACACCCGCCGTCTGCGGACGGCACCCTCTTTAAAAAAGAGGGCAAAGATAAGAACGAGTATTAAAGATTAACATAAATCTATATATTTTTGTATTTTCGCGCATATACTGCTGAAAGAATTATCTATATCAGTATTCGTAAATCTCATAACATATAATCCCATGCTTTCAAGCAAATCTGTACGTACTTGGTCATATTCAAGGCCGTCTTCCGTATAATGCTGACTCCCGTCAATTTCAATGACAAGTTTTTTTGAATGACATAAGAAATCGACAATATAATTATCTATCGTTTTTTGTCTTGTGAACGGACACGGGTGTTTGCGTAAAAATCCATACCATAATTTATTTTCCTGCGGCGTGGCATTTTTTCTTAATTCCTGCGCTCTCGGTTTATATTTTCGGTTATATGGAAACATTGCGCTCCTCCGTTTATTTCTTTGCCCTCTTTTTTAAAGAGGGTGCCGTCCGCAGACGGCGGGTGTTTTCAAATCCCTCTGTAAAACTTTATATTACTATCCAATACCTTTGTTTAATATTTCCGTTTTCTTCAATTACTTCCTTTTCCAAAATACCGCCGTTTATTATAATCGTTGACTTTGAGGCTATATTCGATTTATCACAGGTTATAAGAATTTTATTTAACCCAAGAGATTTACATTTTTTCAAAGCTAACGATAACATTTGAGTCGCATATCCTTTTCTTCTTTCGGACGGGCGTACTCCGTAACCGATATGACCGTGAATACGAACATAACCCTCATACGGGAATCTTACGTTTATTGTACCTATCATCTTATTATCTGATTTTCTGTAAGCAAAAAATATAAACGAACAAATATCTTTTTTGACGGCGCCGTTAATATTTACAAGCCATTCATCATAGTTTTTTGCATTATCTAATCCGCTGTCGCCATGCAAAGTGTTCTCGCCGAAATCTATATGTTCCTTAAAATATTCCTCCGCATCGCTTTGATTTTCCTTTTTGGGGAATATAAGTTCTATATCGTCCATTAATATATTTCCTCCCGCATATTATTATAAATTCACATATACCCGTCTTTTCTAAGCTCTTCAAGTCCGCCGCCGTCCTCTTTGTCCTGCGCGCGACCCGAACGCTCGGCTATATTTGAAAACTTGCCGCTCTTTAACTCCTCTACTATATCATCGAGATTTTTCGCCGCCGATTCAACCGGCGACGTACACGGCTCACACCCCAGAGACCTGTAGCGTTTACCCGTTCCGTCGTCGAAATACAAAGACACGACGGGAATATTCTCGCGTCTTATATATTCCCATATGTCAAGTTCTGTCCAGTCAAGCAAAGGATGTATGCGTAAATGCGTACCCGGCGCGAAATCCGTTTTGTACTGCCCCCAAAATTCCGGCGGCTGGTCTCCTACGTCCCAGTCGTTGTTTTTGTCTCTCGGGGAAAAATATCTTTCTTTCGACCTGCTACCCTCTTCGTCCGCTCTGACTCCCACGATAACTCCCGTGTACGGCTCTCTGTCTTTTGAAATCTCATATTTTCCCGTGTCGGGATTTAATCTGTAACGGTTATATTCCCCGCTTAAAGTATTTTTCAAAGCTTCCGTTTTAAGCAGACGGCAACATTCTATTCTGCCGACTGTTCCGTCGGGGAAAGTTTTTTTATTGTTTAAAGCGTCGATATTTTCGCCGTAAATCAAATCGAGTTTAAGTTCCCTCGCAAGATTATCCCTGTATCTTATCATTTCCGGGATTTTATAATGCGTGTCGATATGAACTAACGGAAACGGAACGTGACCGAAAAACGCCTTGCGCGCAAGCGCAAGCAGAACCGTACTGTCCTTGCCTATAGACCACAGCATACATAAATTTTTAAACTGATTATAACTTTCGCGTATTATGTGAATACTTTTGCTTTCGAGCTTATCCAAATGATTCATAATATTTTCTTCTCCTGAATTTAAAAAAACTAAAGGAAACCGAATATAACAAATATAACGGTTTCCCCCTGTTCGGCTATCCGGCAGGCGTCGCTTACCCTGCATCTCTCGGAGTCTTCCTCCTGTCTGTACCATCGGCGCGTGGTCGCCATCTTTACCACCACAAATAACCCAACAATCCTATTATATTTATATTATATCACATTTATTCCGGTTTGTAAAGTATTTTTCTGCTTTTTAATAGGGTTTTTGGACGAGTTAAATTTTTATGAACAAATAATGGATTTATCCTTTGCCCTCTTTCGCAAAGAGGGTGCCGTCCGCAGACGGCGGGTGTTTTCGTCTCCCCTCGCGCCGCATCAAATTTCAAAAACACCCGTCAGCCGCTTACGCGACTGCCACCCTCTTTAAAAAAGAGGGCTTTCCGCGATGATTTTCACATTTGTTCATAATTTATTTACTCGTTCAAAAACCGTACGCTTTTTAAATATTTTTCATAAATCAAATCTATTCCCTATCCTATTCAAAATCACAAAGCCATTTCTGTTCAAACTGTCCTCTCTGTTATACGTCATCTCGCTGAAATCCCCCTGGACAAAAACGCCGCCCGCCTCTTCGACTACGCATTGCATAGCGCACGTATCCCATTCCATCGTATAGCCGAACCTGTAATAAATATCCGCGAGCCCTGCGGCTATCATGCAGCCCTTTAACGAACTGCCGATATCTTTAAGGCTTTTTATTTTACGCCTGTTTTTTTCGAGCAAAACTTCCGTTCTCTCGTCGCTGTGCGAACGGCTCTTCACGACGATTAAATCTTCTGTCCTGCCGCTGACTTTTATTTTTGCGTTCTCGTCAAATAATCTAAATATATCTTCGTTTAAATCAACGGCATACGCCCCGTGATTTTTCGCGGCGTAATATAATTTGTTTAAATACGGCGCGTAAACAACTCCCATAATTGATTCGTTATTATAAGCCAAACCTATATTTACTGTAAATTCGCCGTTTTTCTTCACAAATTCTTTTGTGCCGTCCAGCGGGTCAATAATAAAACAAAATTTATTTTCTAATCTTGATTTATTATCAGCCGATTCTTCGGTTAACATGTCTATATACGGCGAGTATTTTTTTAATCTCTCGCAGATTAAATTATTTGATTTCTCGTCGGCCTCAGTCAACGGAGAATTATCGTCTTTATATTTTATATAGTCTGCAAAATCTTTTTTATAAACGCCGAGAATAATTTTCCCCGCGTCATACGCGGCGTAAACGGACGTTTCAATAATTTTCGGCAGTAAATAATTTATTTGCTTCTCAAAAATATACCGTATAATTATTTTAACGGACTCGTTGACCGAAAGTTTGTCGGTGTCGATAACGATACCGGGATTTTTCGGCTCTTCATAGTCCATATTTGAGCCTATGAGAGAAATCTCTCCCCTGCGTTCTTTTTCGTAAAGACCTTTAGGGTCGCGAAGTCTGCGGGTCTCAAGGCTTGCTTTTATATAAACCTCGCAGAAATTTTCACCGCCGATTATATCCCTCGCATTTTTTCTCGCCTGTTCAAACGGCGAAATCGTACTTACAATCGTTATAATCTGCGATTTACAAAAAAGTTTAGCGATTTCTGCATTTCTCCTGATATTTTCGTCTCTGTCCTCTTTTGAAAACCCCAGATTTGAATTTATTCCGTGACGCAAATTATCGCCGTCTAAAACACAGGCGTTAAACCCGAGCCTTGTCAGTTCGGCCTCCGTTTCCATTGCAATCGTAGATTTCCCCGAGCCCGAAGGACCCGTAAACCACAAGACAAATCCCCGCTGTCCGAGATTTTTTATTCTCGCGTTTTCATCAGTTTTATTATTCTGCCAGACTATATTTTCCATAAAATTTTCTCCCGAATTATATTTAAATATAATCATATATTAAAATTATGTATAAAAAAAAAACGACGCGTATAAAACGCCGTTTTTTTATATTTTTTTATAAATTTGCAATTAAAATGTAGGGCGCGGCTTCCATGCCGCGCCGCAAAATACCG
>WRMA01000124.1 GCA_009777355.1 Oscillospiraceae bacterium
TTTTCACTCAACTCCGCCGTTTTATTAATTCCCCTCCGTGGAGGGGTGCCGTCCGCAGACGGCGGGGTGGTCGTATTTCAGTTTTGAAAGAGGTTTATTATTTTTTTATCAAATATCGACGGTTCTCGACGCTATATCGTTCAGGTTTTCCGCGCTTGACATAATATCCCGGTTTGCCGCGGACAGCTTTTTGATTTCTTTATGAAGAACGTCGATTTTTTCAAGAAGCATATCGGTTTTGCTGTCGATATCGCCGAAAGTCGATTTTACAGATTCTATCTGCTTATTCTGGACTTCGGTATTTGATATAAACGATTTGATTTCGTCCAGAGATTCCGTCGACTTGATTTCAAGCGATTCTATAATATCGTTTATATTCCCGGCGGCTTTGTTACTCTGCTCGGCAAGCTCCCGGATTTCTTCGGCGACCGCCATAAAACCTTTGTTATGCTCTCCCGACCTCGACGCTTCGACCGAAGCGTTGAGCGCGAGGATATTCGTGTTCAGCGCTATTTTGCTAACCGCTTTCGCGTTGCTCGATATTTCATGGGCGAGGATATTCAGGTTTTCTATATTGTCATAGACTTTGCCGCTGTTCTCGTTCACTTTCGCGGTCGCGCGGTCAAGACTGCCGATATGCCCGAGCGCGAACCGGACGAAAGCGCGGGATTCTTTCGCTATGCCGGTCATGTCGTCCGACAAAAGCTCTATCTCTGTTCCCGCGTCCGCGATATCTTTTGTTTTCTGCGTCTGACTATTTATGTTTAAATGCAGTTCGGAAGCGTTATTTTTAAGCGTTTCGTGCGTCTCGAGGATTCTCCGGATTTTCCCGTCGTTTATTTGTACGGTGAGCTTCGTTACGAAATACAGCCCGAACGCGACGAGAGCCGCGGCCGCCATCTGTATAGTATAATCCGTAGTGTCGTCCGGAGCGTTAAGCCCGTTATAGATTTGATAGACGACTTTCGCCGCGTTCGTTATTACCAAACCAAACCCTATGCATTTCATCAAATTTATATCGAGATATAAGACAAACAAAACTATCATCGGGTATATAAACAAAAACGTAAGCAAAGTCGGACTTTGAAACATACCGAAGCAATACAGCGCGAGATAACTCAAAATAGCGTAATACTTAAATTTCCCGGACGCTTTGTTCCTGAAGAAAACGACTGCGGGAACGCTTACCTGTACCGCTACGAACGCCAGAAAAATCAACACGAATCCCAAAGTTTTCGTCCCTTTGAAAACCTCGCCGATATACCCCGCCGTCAGCGCGAACCCTACGAACGCGTTTATTATAAATACCATTCTGTTTGTTTTTACTACCGCCCATGAATTGTCCATGATATATTTTCTCTCCTTTTTTTTTAACCGGACTCCCGCCGGTTATTTTACTATTATTATTTTGTTATCCTCCCGGGTAAAATCTACGCCTTTTTTACGCAGAAAATTTTCAGCCCTGACAATATTATTCGCGTTCGGCGTTATAACGATACTTCCCCCGGGTTTTATATCCGTGATTTTAAGCCCCAGCATCGCGTAAACGGCGTTTCTCGCAAGTTCTTCCACTCCTCCCGGCCCGTCGAAATTCCCGGCGGCTATTAGTTTCGCGTCCGCCATCCATGAACCGCCGCACGCAATCACCCTGTCGAACGAAAGATAATCGTTCAGGTTTTTTTCGTTTATCCCTCCCGTCGGTATAAATAATATATTATACGGCGCGGCCATAGCTTTAATCGCGGCTATTCCCCCGGACTGTTCCGCGGGGAAAAATTTCACGCAGGACAACCCCAACTCCAAAGCTTTTTCTATATCCGACGGGTTCGAACACCCCGGGAAAACAGGCAATTCTATATCTATGCAATGTTTGACGACCCTGGGATTAAATCCCGGGCTTACGGCGAATTTCGCGCCCGCCGATTTTGCCGCGTCCGCCTGTTCCGGCGTTAAAACGGTCCCCGTGCCGACGAGCATATCGGGGATTTCCCCCGAAATACGGCGTATAGATTCTTCGGCCGCGTCCGTCCTGAACGTGATTTCGGCACACGGCAAACCTCCCCCGCATAAAGCCTTTGCCAAAGGCGCGGCGTTTTTCGCGTCGTCTATTTTGACGACGGGAACAATCCCGAGCAGTTTTATTCTCTCCAGCATAATTCTACATAATCCTCCCTGTATTTTTTGTTATTATTTTTCCTATGTATTTCACCCGTTCGTATCCTATCCTCAAAAGCTCGCGAACCGGGGTATTGTTCTCCTCCCGGATTAATCGGGGCAGCGCGATATAAATCATCGCGCATCTTAAAACCGCGGTCAGAGCGAAGATATAATTATATCTCGTCATTCTTACCCCGAGTATAACCAACTCAAAACGCTCGAATATTGAAAAGATATTCTCCAGAAGCCAGCCGCCCGCGGCGTTCGCCGCCCCGACCCCGAGCATAGACGTCGCCATGAAATATACGGCGATATACATAGACCTGTTTTCTTTAGGCGCGTGACCCAGCATTATATTATTGACCCCTATGTCAAACCCCGAAGCCAGCCCTCCCTGCATAAGCGATATAATTACGATTACCGGAGCGGCAATTATATTCGCGGGAACAAATATCCACATAAACGGAGCGACAGACAATATGCCGGCGCTTAAATGCATAATAGATTTATTGCCGTGCAAATCGATTGCGCGCCCCCATCGTTTAACCGCTATGATAGAGCATATACTCGGCAGGATTTGAATTAGAACGGTTATTAAAGTATTGCTCATACTAACGATATTTTTTAGATATACTAAAAAAAACGGGCCCGATAAATTTACTGAAAACTGCCATAGAGTCATGAAAATTATAAATTTCATGTAGCCTTTGTTTTTTATGACTCCGCTCATCATAGCCGTGAATTTCTCGGGTTTTTCACCCGCCGGCTTTTTTGCCATCTCCGGGAATTTTACGCCGAAGAAACAGATAATATCGAGCGTTCCCGCAGCCGCGGCGAGAGAGAAAACGAAAGCGTAACTGTTAGCTCCGGTAAAAGCGTCGAGAAACCAGGCGGTTAAAATCCCTCCCGCAACGCCGAACATAGTCGCGATGCGCGACCTGACGGCGAAATAACTGCCCCGGATATTCATGGGAACTAAATCTGCCGCGAGCGAAAAAAACGTGACGTTCACGAAAGGCACGAGACAAGCCGAAGTGAGAAGAAAAAGCGAAGCGGTCCAAATCCGCAGGACAGGCTGGTCCATAGGTATAAAAAACGGAACGAGCCCGAAAGGAAGCCAACTCATTCTCTGAATAATACCGGCCGCGAGGAATATAGATTTACGCTTGCGGGTACGTTCGAGAATATAAGACGCGAGCAGCTGCAAAGGCGCGGCGAGAGGACCGATTGCGTATAATAGGCCGAACGTAAAGTCCGACGCCCCGAGCGACGTGAGATAACCGGTCATAGCGACGCCGCCGTTTATATTAAACGATATAGTGCCGAAAGCCACGCCGAGTATGACAAGCCTGAGCGATTTAACGGTATGCTCTTCAAGACCGGTTTCGTCGAATAATCCGACGTTAAAAAATCTTTTGTTCAAGAGTGTTGAATCCTTTAAATTATGCTGATAGAGGTTATAATTATATTGTAGCAAATAATAATATTTTCGTCAAGCATTTTATTTTTTTGATTTTAATTAAAAGCGCTTGACAATTTGATTTGAGTGTGATATAATACTGGAGGACAGTAAAAAATACCCGCGGAGAAGTACTCAAGTGGTGAAGAGGTTCCTCTGCTAAGGGAATAGGGCGGGTAACTGTCGCGTGGGTTCAAATCCCACCTTCTCCGCCATACTTATGCGTTAAGATTGATACAATCGAAAATCGAAAACGTCGAAAACCCCCGTTCTGCCTTGCTTTTCGGCATTGCAGAGCGGGGGTTCTTCTTTTTTGCGAAAAGTTTCAAAATATGCGTATACTCGGAAGCGCATAGAAACAAACTGGAAATTGACGAGG
>WRMA01000125.1 GCA_009777355.1 Oscillospiraceae bacterium
AAATTTGCGGAAAGCCCTCTTTTTTAAAGAGGGTGGCAGTCGCGTAAGCGGCTGACGGGTGTTTTTGAAATTTGATGTTGCGTACGGGGAGACAAAAACACCCGCCGTCTGCGGACGGCACCCTCTTTACGAAAGAGGGCAAAGATTGTAAATACGTCAAGCGCGTAAGTCGTGAATAATTTAAAACTATATAAAAAACTGGAGGATTTAAACATGGGTTATCCGGAAATGTCAAAAGGCGGACATTTTATCAATTTGCTTAACGAATACGCGAAACTTAAACACGAATACGGTTCGCAGCCGGAAAATATTGCGGATATCATAGCAGAAACGGATAATTTTCTGCAAACGCAGCTCAATAAAATGACCGGTTTAGAAATATCCCGGGAGTTATCGGCAAAAGAACCCGACGATTTGAACGAAATAAAAAAACTAAGGATTCAGTCAGAGAGAAAATTATGGAAGAGTTTCGATAAAACGAAATACGCGGACCGTTTGAAAGGCGCGCTAATCGGACGCATGGCGGGCTGTACCCTCGGCGCGCCGGTCGAGTTCTGGCCGATCGACGAAATGGAAGACTGGGCAAAATGGCTCGGCGACGATTTTCCCAATAAAAATTACTGGTCGAAAATCAAAAACCCCAACGCTATGCGTTACGGCGCAAGTTCTTGCTACAGTTACACAAGCGAGGGCATGGACGGCGTACCGGTAGACGACGATATCGCCTACACCCTGCTCGGACTGCTCATAGCCGAAGACTGCGGACTTGATTTCAGGACTGAAGACGTCGGGAAATGCTGGCTGAAATATTTGCCTTACGCCTGCACGGCTGAAGATATCGCGCTTAAAAATCTGAAAAAGGGCGTACCGCCGGAAAAGTGCGGCGAAATCGATAATCCCTACGTTCAATGGATAGGAGCGGACATACGCAGCGACCCGTTCGGGTATCTCGCGCCGGGACTGCCCGAAAAAGCGGCGGAAATGGCGTACTACGACGCATATATAAGCCACCGCAGGAACGGCGTGTACGGCGAAATGTTTTTCTCCGCCGCAATAGCGGCCGCTTTTGCCGTCAACGACCCGTTCGAGGCCGTAAACAAAGCCTTATGCGAAATACCCGAAGAATCGCTTTTATACAGAGATATGACGTGGGCTCTGGAAACAAAAAACAAAGTCAGAGATTACAGGCACGCGAGAGAATTGACAGACAAATATTTCGGCGGCATGAGCGGAGTGCACACAAATAATAACGCCGCGCTCACTCTGTTCGGCTTGCAGCTCGGCGGGGGCGACTTTACAAAGACTATAGGCAATGTCGTCGCTATGGGACTTGACAACGACTGCACCGCGGCGACTGCCGGAAGTCTTTTCGGCGCGTGTTACGGATTCGGTTCGGTCGATAAAGTCTGGTACGAGAAATTCAACAATAAAATCCATTCGTATCTGATTAATCTGCCGTTATTTGAAATAGACGACGTTTTAGACAGATTCGCAAAACTTGCCGAATTAAATTTTATATAAAAATTTTATCACTTCACTAAATATAACTTTGCGAAAACGTCTGCGTTCTGCCACGCGACGTTTTTGTTTTCGCCCGGTATATCTACGCTGCCGATAAATCTCTCGCGGGAGTTCGTTTCGTCCGCGTCGCAGTAGGCCGCGGCGAATCCCATGACTTTGCCTTCGCTAAGCTTTACCGGAGTATTATTCCCCGGGTTGTCTTCGTCGAAAGTTTTATCAAAGATTTTCATTTCAACTTCCCAGGTATATAAATCGGTGTTTTCCGTACGTTTAACAATATAATTTATATGGTCGTTGAATAAGGCCGCCTCGCCTTTCGTGTTCAAATCCACGACGTTTTCCCCGCCGAAACTGAGATGATACGCAAAGGCGTTATGGCTTCTCTCGTGGTCTCCGCCTAAATTATCCTCGTTTATAAACAATTCGAGACAGTCGTCGTTATAGACTTCAAACAACGGCCTGTCCGCTCTCGTCGTACTTATATAATTGTCGGTAATTTCAACTAAATAATAAAGCCTGTCCTCTGTCCAGACTATTTTGTATCTGCCGGAGAAAACGTCCGGACTCGGGATATTTCCCAGCCATTCTTGGTCAATCGGACGCCATTCGGCTTTCGCCCACGCAGAATCCGCGCCCGAACCGTCTGTAACGGGCGCCGTTTCGGCGAACGGAGCGGCGTAATCGTACAGTCCGAGCGTTATTTTCCCGTCGGCTTTATCCGCTTTTATATTCGCTTCGGCGCAATTCATATATTTATCATAAGAATAAATTATTATATCGCGGGTACCCGAATCGAAAGCCATAGCGCTGAAGCTTATATCCGTCATGTTTTCGTTTACGCTTCCCGCGTATATTCCGTCGATATAAATATCAAGCTTATCGGTATCGTCGGAAATATCCAGCTTTAGTTTTAAATTCTGCCCGTCGAACGCCGCCGATTCGATTGCGAGAGACGGCGGAGTCTTTTTCGTTAGTTTTCTTCCTCCCGCTCCCGGAATCACCCCGGCGAAATCGCTTCTGATTTCGTCTACTTTTTTGCCCAGAACCGTAATGTTTTTCGAGTTGCCGTTGCCGACGTTTCCGGCTTCTATTAAATATTGCAGATACTGCACCGAATCTATATCCCAGTTTATTATATTCGTCTGGACGATATCAATCGCGAGACCGTCTTTCGACGCCATAATCACCCGCATATTTTTCTGCGCGTCCTCGACTCTGCTCACTCCCGACAAATCAAAGCTCGGAGTAGGCCCGTTTTCGATTCCCTGAAGTCCTTCGGTTATGACGAAATCCGCGGGGCGGCAGCTGTAAAAATCCGCCATCCATTTGTGGAAATTCGGCGTTCCGTGGTCTACCATGTTGTTACGTCCGGGGTCGTTCCTGCCGTTGCCGTAGATATTTCCCGGGGTCGCTCCGATTGCGATATTCTTGACGTTTCCCGTAACGACCGCGTCCCAGTGGTTTTTTAGCGTCGGGATATTAATCACTACGTCCGCCTCATAGAATTTTTTATTCAAATAATATTCTTTATGTAACAGGGCGTTCTCATAAACTACTTTTACTAAACCGTCCGAATTTTTGTCCTGCCACTCGCCGGAATCTTTTTCGAGGGCGTAAAACTCGTCTACCTCGGGCATATGCGATTTCGTGTAGTTCAGCGCCTCCATAACGTCGAGGGTATCGGCCGCCGAACCTTCCATGACGTAAATTTTACCCGTCGGGTTAAGCTCCCTGACAATCTGCGCGACCGCTCTCGTCACTCTCCAGTCCGTCACGACGCCGTTATTTTCGACTGCGTGCTGCCGTCCTCTCCAGCCGGGCAGGCAAAAATCGAATTTACTGACTAAATTGGGCTTCAAGACGACGGTCTGTCCGTCCTTTACTATATCTCCGAGACCTCCCGCGAGTTCGACGGCTTCTATAATCAGCGCTTTTATATCGTCGAAAGTCAAATCCGCCGCATTAGCCTTGCTCGACTGGGATATGCCGACAATCGAATTTGAATCTATATTCAATTTATTATACGGCAGTATATCTGTAGATATAATAACCTCGGGTTCTTCCGGTTCGGTCGGGGTCTCTTCGCCGCCCGTGGACGTTTCTTCTTCTCCGCCGGAGTCGAGACGTTCCGTATTCTCCCCTGTCTCTGTCTCCGTTTCCGTTTCCGATACTGGAGAGCCGCTGCAGTTTGAGAGGCTGAACGCCCCGCCCGTCAAAAACAGCGCGAGTATAATAAGCCAGCACAGATTTTTAATAACATTCCCGTTTCTATTTTTCTCTTTCATCAAAATTTTTCCTCCGTTAAAATATAAATTATAATTAGACCTCTTGCGAAATCACGTTACCATGTAGGGGCGGCCATTGGCCGTCCGTCTGAAAACGTCGAAACTGCGCTGGTTTTGCGGACGCGCAATGCGCGCCCCTACAATCAGGATTTTAATTTC
>WRMA01000126.1 GCA_009777355.1 Oscillospiraceae bacterium
CATCTCTGAGGCGTGTTAAGCTCGACGGCGCGGACTTTACAGCCGAATCTTTCTTTTGCGATATATTTTAAGCAATCGGCCGTTCCGGATAATTGCTTATGCCCGAATATATCCGTTTCATGCTCTATATTTTCACAGACATATTTTCCGTTTGAGTATTTTAATCCCTCTGATACGGCTATTACTATATCGTTTCGTTTCCCGAACTCTTTTTCTATATCAGCGACGAATCTTTCGTCCGAAAACTCTATTTCGGGCAAATACACAAGATTCGGCGCTTTCCAGCCGTATAATCGAGGCAAAGCCGCAGAAGCGGTAAGCCAGCCCGCGTCCCTGCCCATGATTTCAACTATGACTATTGATTTCATGTCATATATCTCGTTGTCGTGACAGATTTCGTGCAGCGTCGTAGCCGTATATTTAGCCGCGCTGCCGAATCCGGGCGTATGGTCCGTGCCGACTAAATCGTTATCGACTGTTTTAGGAGTCCCGATAATTTTTACTTCTATATTATTGCGTTCGGCGTAACAACTAAGCTTTTGAACCGTGTCCATAGAATCATTTCCGCCGATATACAAAAAATATTTTATATTTTTTTCTTCTAAAAAACTAAATATTTTTATGTATTTTTCTATATCGTCCTGATTATTTGAATCAACGTCCGGCAGTCTTAACCTGCACGAACCGAGAGCGGCGGCGGGAGTGTTCCGCAGGAGCTTCGGGTTCATTTCATCGTCGAATATACCGTTTAATACTCTTACGTTTCCTTCAAGCAAGCCTTGAATCCCGTTGACCATTCCATAGATTTTCTCTATATTTTCGTCAGCCGACGCTCCCCGTATAACTCCCGCGAGCGTCGCGTTGATTGCCGCCGTCGGTCCTCCCGACTGCCCAACTATTATATTTTTCTTCATTTATAAATCCCTGCTTTATGTTTCTTAAATTATTTTAACAAAGAAAAAACGATACATACTCATCTCTGTAGTTTGGTATCGTTTTTTCTTTGCTTACTTTCTTTTTTTCGCCGCTGCGCGGAGCATCTGGAAAGAAAATAAGTGGCGACCCGGAAGGGACTCGAACCCTCGACCTCTAGCGTGACAGGCTAGCGTTCTAACCAAACTGAACTACCGGGCCGTTTCTTTTAGTGAATAACTAATAGTTAATAACTAATATGCAGCTATTCACTATTCACTATTATGGTGGGAGCTACCGGGGTCGAACCGATGACCCTATGCTTGTAAGGCATATGCTCTACCAACTGAGCTAAGCTCCCGCGCATCTTGATAACAGACAGTATTATAACACATTTAATTTAATATGTCAATAGTTTTTTGCAATAAAATTTATATTAATTTTTTGTGAACGATTTTTACTGCGGCGAACGGTTCAGTTTACACGTAAACGCAAATTTCGAACCCTTCCCCTGCTCTGATTCGACCCATATTTTACCGCCCATCATTTCGACGATGTGTCTGCTTACCGCAAGACCCAGACCCGCGCCGCCGTATCTTCTGGCAAGTCCGCCGTCCTCCGCCTGCCCGAAAACGCTGAATATCTCGCGCTGCTGTTCTTCGGGTATGCCTATGCCGTCGTCTGAAATTTCAAACTGCAGGACTACCGAGCCGTCCTCTCCGTTTATTTCGAGCCGCCTGACGGCCGTATGTATTTTTCCCCGCCGTCCGGTAAACTTTAGCGCGTTCGAGAGGATATTGCCGGCGACCCGTTTCAGCAGTTTCTTGTCGCCGACGAGAAAGGCGGGGATACCGGGGTCGATTTCAAAATCCGCCGTCTGCTCTTTCGGGGCGGCTCCCGCGCGCGTTTCGTCTATGATTTCACCCATCATTACGCTGAAATCGAACCGCGACAAGTCAAGTTTAAGCTCTTTGTCCTTTTTTCCCGATATATCCAAAATATCCTGGATAAGCCTGAATAAATCGGCCGCGGCTTTATCTATCGCGGACAGCGCCTTCTGCAGCTGCCCGGAATCTCCGGTATATTTCATCGCGATTTGGGTCATCCCGATAATAGCGTGCATAGGCGTGTACATTTCGTGGCTCATTCTCGACATAAATTCGCTTTTTACCCGGTTGGCTTCTTTTGCGTCGAACAGGGCCTTTTCTATTTCGCTCATCATTTCAAAGCGTATAACCGTGTTCGCGCACAGAAGAGCCGCCGAACGCATCGTCTCCGCCATGCTCTCGCTGAAAATCCTCCTGAATCGTAAATCCTCGAAAAGCGCGAACCCCCAAAAGTCGCCGTTTATAAACACAGGGGCGGCGAACGCCGAAACGGAACCCCGCAGACGAAGCAAAGCCGCCTCGTTTTCCGGCAGGGTGTTCAGAGAACCGGCAACCTGACTGTCTTCCGAAAGAAGCGTCCGCCATCTCTCCGGCAGTTCAGAATACGCAATCACGGAAAGTTCGTACGGAGAAGGCGAGAACGTCCCGCCCGATTCCCTGAGCCAGCAGTAAATCTGCGACGCGCAGGGTTCTCCGTCTTTTATAGAATTTCTGAAAATCGATATTCTGTCCGCGTCGACGACTCCGGCTATATGTTTCATTCCGGCGGTCATCACGTCCCCGACCGACGCCCCGTACTGCGACAGAAATATAATTGCGGCTTTGTTTAATGCCTCTGACATTTCCTGGTTATATTTTGAGTCGTTTTGATTTTTTATGCCGGCGGCAACGGATTCGTCGCTCACAATTCTACCTCCCGCTGTATCCCGGAAATTTTGGTTTATTCTTGCGCGGACGTATATTTTCGCCGCGCGCAATTTAATTATACTGCTATTTTTATATTATTGCAAGAGGTATTCTTAAATTTTGCTGAAAAATTAACAGTTTTTTAATATTTTGCTCACTCTCTGAAATAATCCGCGATTGTCGATTTTACTGCGGATTCCGGATAGAGAAGGGGTTTTCTTGTTATAGTCACGGCGACAAAATTGTTCCCCGTCCTGTAATTACCCTCGACTCCGCTTCCGGAAAATCTGCCGGCCGCTTCGTCTCCCGAGAACATTCCGCCCGATTTTGCAATCTCCTGCTTTGCCGACGCGAGAGCTTTTTTCATATCCTTCGGTTTGGGTATCTTAAAATCAAACGCCATAATTGACCTCCTGAATTATAAATATATATATTATTATATATTTTATTCAGGAAAAATATTTATGCTTTTGATTTGTACTCTTCGGCGAGCCTTTCGAGTTCCTCGTCGCTTATGACTGTCGTGCGTCCGGTTTTATATTCCTCGTCCACCCAGTTTTTTATATACTCGCATATCCCGTCGCGCTTGTCTATTTTTTTCTCTCCGGATAAACTATAAAAATCATTGAGCCAGTAGGCGATTCCCGCGAGCCCCGAAACGTCGCTGATTAAGACGTTCGCGGGTCTGTTTAAAATCGCCGCGGTGTCAAAAATATTATAAATCTCTTCGTCTTTTAACAGACCGTCGGCGTGTATACCCGCTCTCGTAACGTTGAAGTTTCTGCCGATAAACGGGGTGTTCGGCGGGATTTTATATTTCAAATTTTTAGAATAATAGTCCGCGATCTCAGTTATGACGGATAAATCCATACCGTCCGTATTTCCCCTGAGCGAAACGTATTCTATCGCCATAGCTTCAAGGGGAACGTTCCCGGTTCTCTCGCCTATTCCCAGCAGCGAGCAGTTCACTCCCGCGCAGCCGAAGAGCCACGCCGTCGCGGCGTTTGCGACGCCTTTATAAAAATCGTTATGGCCGTGCCATTCTATAAGGGACGAGGGCACTCCGCAGTATTTAGTCAGTCCGTAAATTATCCCGGGTATACTTCTGGGAAGGGACGCTCCGGTATATCCCACGCCGTAGCCCATAGTGTCGCAGGCGCGTATCTTTATGGGTATGCCGGACTCTTCCG
>WRMA01000127.1 GCA_009777355.1 Oscillospiraceae bacterium
TTTAAGGATAAAAGCAGGATTATATATACGGGAAACCCCGTAAAGGCCGAGTATTTTAACATAAATCCAAAAGATATAAAAAAAGAACTGAGCCCGGGAAAGTTTATGATTCTATCTGTCGGCGGAAGCATGGGAGCGGAGGGGTTGAACGACGCCGTTATAGATTTCATGGACAAATACTCGAAAAATAAAAACGTGACGCACTATCACGTAACAGGTTCGAGGGGATATAAAGAATACGCCGCGTTGTTCAAAAAAAAGGGTCTGAACGTATATAATAATTTATTTTTGAGCGAATATTTATTTGACATACATAAATATTACGCCGCCGCGGATATTGTCATATGCCGCGCGGGCGCGCTGACTTTGACGGAGCTCGCCGTTCTGAAAAAGCCCGCGATATTGATTCCGTCGCCGTACGTCGCCGAAAATCACCAGTATAAAAACGCGGAGGTACTCGAAAAACAGAACGCCGCGGTAATAATCGAAGAAAAGAACCTGAGCGCCGAAGTTCTTGCGGAGAAAATCGACGGATTGACGGCGGACCCGTTTAAACTGACCGATATGTCGCGGAATATAAATAAATTCGCGTCTTACGACACGCTTGATAAAATATACGAAACGGTTATGGATTTGAGCTTGAAAAAACAGAAGGTAAACGGTTCGCGGCAAAAATGAGGAGGCGCGCGCGGAGAAAAAATATATGAAACATAAAAAATATAATAATAAAAACAATAAAAAAAGCAAGAAGCCCCGAGGGTCTAAAATCAAAAAATTTATGCTGACTCTTTTTGTGTTTTCGGCTGCGATTACGGCGTTTTTTATCTTCGCAAATCAATATTTTTTCAGGATTGAAAATATAATTACGGGAGAGAACGACAGATATTCGGGAGAGGAGATTCTCGCGGCGAGCGGAATAAAGCCGGGCGGGGAACTCTACGGAATAAATATAAAACAGGTAAAACAGAATATAAAAGAGATTCTTACATATACGGAAAGCGTCGCGATAACCCGGATTCCGCCTTCTACGGTTAAAATCAATATAGAAACCGCGGGCGGACTTTTCGGAATAATGACGGCGGGCGATTATTATATAGCGTCCGATAATCTCCGGATAGTCGAGAAGATAAAAATCGAATCGGATAATTTTGGATTTACTCCTCCGGAAGATATCATAACGCTCGAAATCGACACGGACGACATAAAAAAATGCTATCTCGGCGAAAAACTCGAATTCACGGACGGCGATATACAGGATTTTTTAACGGAGTTTGCCGGATTCCTCGCCGAAAATAAAACCGGCGGAGAATATTCTGAACAAATGTCCGCGATAAACGGAGTGAATATAAAAGACAAGTTCGGCGTAACCGTGAACTACGGAGGCAGATTTTTGATAAGGCTGGGGATATTTGAAAATATACCGCCTAAAATTATAAATTCATTTGAAATAATAAAACGTCTCAGCGGCGGGGAGGAGGGAATAATCGACATGACGGACAAAGACGGGAAAACGGCTTCTTTTATCCACCGCGACAATATAGAGGCCCTGTATAAATCGGGCTGATTAAAAAAAATTTAAAAAAATAAAAAAAATTTTTAAAAAACTATTGCAAAATTAGTAAAAAGATATTATTATATTATATGAGTGTTATTTTCAGAAATCTTATATTAATAAAAATGCTTGTATAGTTTACATATTTACACGATTACACGAATGTTATAAATGTTGCGGGAGGAAAAGAGAATGCCGTTTGAACTGGAAGATAATTATGAAAGCGGAGTTAAGATAAAAGTCATAGGAGTGGGCGGGGGAGGAAACAACGCCGTGAACCACATGATAACTTCTAATGTCCGCGGAGTCGATTTTATAGTCATAAATACTGACAAGCAAGTGCTTATACAGTCGAAAGCCGTGGAGAAAATCGCCATAGGCGAAAAAATAACCAAAGGCCACGGCGCGGGTTCGGACCCCGAGGTCGGCGTAAAAGCCGCCGAAGAGAGCGCGGAGGAAATATCGACCATGATGAAAGGCGCCGACATGGTGTTCATCACCGCGGGAATGGGCGGGGGAACGGGCACGGGAGCCGCTCCGGTTATCGCCAGAATCGCGAAGGAACTCGGCGTTCTCACCGTGGGAATCGTGACGCGGCCGTTCGCCTTCGAGGGGCAGAAGAGGATGCAGCAGGCGAACAGGGGCATAGAAGAACTCCGTCAGTACGTCGACTCCCTTATAGTAATCCCCAACGAACGCCTTAAAATCGCCTCCCCCGAAAAAATAACGCTTCTCAACGGGTTCAGAATCGCCGACGACGTCCTAAGGCAGGGAGTGCAGAGTATATCGGAAATCATAAACGACCTGGGCTATATAAATCTCGACTTCGCCGATTTGACTTCGGCTATGAAAAACGCCGGCTACGCCCACATGGGAGTCGGCAGGGCGACCGGCAAAGACAAGGCCGAGGTCGCCGCGGGCATGGCGACGTCGTCGCCGCTGCTCGAATCTTCTATAAAAGGCGCGAAGAATATCGTCATAAACATAACCGCCTCGCCCGATATCGCGCTCGACGACGTGGATTTAGCCTCGTCCAAAGTCTACGCCGACGCGCACCAGGAAGCGTCTATAATCATGGGCGTCGCGTTCGACAACGCGATGGAGGACGAGATGAGCATCACGATAATCGCCACCGGATTCGACGACATAAGCCATAATTTAAATTCAGACATAGCGTCGCCGAGAGTCGACAGGAGCCGCCCGTCCGGGCAAACCCCCGGAACGTCCAGAACCGGCGCGCCTCCCTCCGGAAACCAGCCCAGACCGCAGCAGAACCCCCGCGACAGAGCCGGCGAAGAACCCGAAGAGACCTCCGGCGGCGACATCGACGATTTCGACAGCGTCATGGACATACTCAAACCCGGCGGCAGCAAACGCAACCTTTACGACGAATAAACGAAAAAACACACCGGACGGCGTCACGAGTTACGCGCTTTACGTATTTACTATCTTTGCCCTCTTTCGTAAAGAGGGTGCCGTCCGCAGACGGCGGGTGTTTCTGTCTCCCCGTACGCAACATCAAATTTCAAAAACACCCGTCAGCCGCTTACGCGACTGCCACCCTCTTTAGAAAAGAGGGCTTTTTTCTTATGTTACAACTCTGTTACAAAATAAAAAAACGCTTGTGAAATTTTTTTTTCTGGGTTAAAATATACGGCAAGATGAAAAATCTTATAAACAATTTTTTTATTAATTTTTTTATGGAGGAAAAACATGAAAAGATTTCTCGCACTGACCATCGCCGTTATGATGATAATCAGCGGCATGGCGCTCAACGTTTCGGCGAACACCACGTTCTCCGACGTTGAAGACAACGCTCTCGGCGAAGCGATTAACATCCTCGCTGAACTCGAACTCGTCTTGGGAAACAATGGCAAGTTCAACGGCGAAGACACGCTGACTCGTCAAGAGTTCGCTCTGTTCGTCGCAAGAATCCACTCGGCTCGTCCCGAATGGTTCGTAGGTTCCGGAGCTCCCACGACTTTTGCGGACGATGCTGAAATAGCTCTCTGGGCTAAAACAGCAGTTCAGTACTGCTATGACAACGGCATAGTAAACGGGATAGGAGGCAACCGCTTCGGTCCGGAAAGAGACGTTCTTATGCAGGAAGCAGTCGCGATGCTCGTTCGTTCGCTCGGTTACACCGGGTTAGTTTATCCGTTCGGCGAACTTTCTGTGGCGGCTCAAGTAAAAGATACCGCCAGGGATCTCGGTGACGTTGCGCTTATAGGTATTGGCGTCGACCCTGAATTGGACATCGAAAGCAAATTATTCGCAGATGGTTCATTCAGTCCGACAGACCCGCTCACCAGAAACGCGATGGCGGCTCTCCTTT
>WRMA01000128.1 GCA_009777355.1 Oscillospiraceae bacterium
GTGCGAAAGGCTTTCCGTGATGTCGTCGAAGATTTTACTTTTGACAAAACTCGAAAACCAGCAGATTATAACGGACAAAAAAAATTATTCTCTCGACGAACAAATAAGAAACTGCATATTGCTGCTTGAAAAGCAGTGGAACAAAAAAAACATTGATTTTAATATTGAGCTCGAGCCGTTAATTTATTACGGCAACGAAGAAATGATGAGTCACGTGTGGCTTAATTTAATAGACAACGCGGTAAAATACAGTCCCGAAAACGGCGTGATTTCAGTAAGGTGCCGGGAAGTCAACAAAACTGACCCGAACGGCCCGGCGGAAAAATCGGCCGAGGTAAAAATAGCCGACGAAGGTCCGGGAATGGACGAGACGACGCTTAAGCATATTTTTGAAAAGTTTTATCAGGGAGACCCCGCGAGAAACGACGGCGGCAACGGTCTCGGACTTCCTCTCGTCAAGCAAATCGCGGGGCTGTGCGGAGGACGCATATCAGTCCGGAGCGAAAAAAACAAAGGCTCCGCGTTTTATATTTATCTGCCGATAGACTTCTTGCGAAATTAAAATCCTGACTGTAGGGGCGCGCATTGCGCGTCCGCAAAATCAACGCGATTTCGACGTTTTCAGACGGACGGCCAATGGCCGCCCCTACATGGTAACGTGATTTCTAATATAGCAAAAAGAGGTGAAACAAATTAAAAATTTATTTATAGTAAATCCCAACGCGGGAACGAAACAGGCGAAGAATCATCTGCCCAAAATTCTCGATTTATTCGGCGGGGACGGCGGAGTAAATTCGGTTCATCTTACAAATTCGAGAGGAGACGCGGCAAAAATCGCGGCCGAACTCGGTTCTCTCGCGGACAGAATTATCTGCGTGGGCGGAGACGGCACTTTCAACGAAGTCGTTACGGGGCTGCAAAACTCCGGTCTGGATATTCCGATAGGGTATATCCCCGCGGGAACGGCGAACGATTTGGCTTCGAGCCTGAAAATATCCAAAAACATGACCCAGGCGGCGAAAGATATTATCGCAAGCGAAAATATAATAAATCTCGATATCGGCAGGTTTAACGGCAATTATTTCGCTTATATAGCGTCGTTCGGGGCGTTTACGAAAGTTTCCTACACCACTCCCCAAAGCTCGAAAAATATGCTCGGGCATTTCGCGTATATTATAGAGGGAGTAAAAGAACTCCCCGCGATTCGCCCGGAATATATAAAAATAGAGATTTTTAATCCGGACGGCGGAGTGAGAATTATAGAGGGTGAGTATGTTTTCGGGGCGTTCAGCAATTCTAAATCGGTCGGCGGCGTGCTTACTCTCGACCCGGATATAGTCGATATGACCGACGGGATTTTTGAAGTTTTATTAATAAAGCCGCTGAACGGCGCGCAGGCCGTCTGGGACTGCGTCTATTCGCTTATAAATCAGGATTATAACTGCGGACATATAGATTTTTTCTCGGTCAGGAACGCCGTAATATACGCGGACCCCAAAATGAACTGGACCCTCGACGGGGAATATTTCGGGGGCTGCGAAAAGATAACGCTCGAAAATCTAAACAACGCCGTCAGGGTTTTTGTCTGAATATAATTATATCTTATATTTAATTTTTGAATATAATATTAATAACGGAGAGAAAAAATATATCCGTTAAACTTAAAATTAAATACAGTGAGCTGCGAGTAAATATATGACGACAGAAAAACCGGACGCCAAATACGGCGAATATAATTCGCGGGTAAATTCGAAATATAACAGGGATTTCGAAAGGCGCGGGGTATATACCCCAAGAAATCTGGATATTCAGTACGGTCGGGGTCAGAGGGTAAAATCCGGAGACGAAACCCCTCCGAATAATTTCAGATTTAAAAACAGCCTTATTATAACCCCGTATTATGAAACGGAATTTAACGCGATGGGCGGTATAAAATATCTAAAAAATCACGACGGCAGAGTGTTCTTCACCAACGACGGTATTTTCGCGACGACGAACAATATTCAGAAAATACCCGTTTTAGTAAAACGCAGCGTAAATAAACAGGCGGTCCAAAAAAAATTAATCATAGAAGAAAAATATAACTACGAGGAAAAATACGAGATATTCAAAAATATTATTTTATATTACGAAGAAAACAGGATAGACTTTCAGATTTTGTTCAACAGGGTTAATTCAAATAATAATATAAAAGACATAACGACGGAGTTTTCTTTAAGTTTGTCGCCGCCGTCGATATATTCGGGGGACGATATAATAACATATAAAAGATATAACGAAAAGCAGGAGCAGACGGCGTTGATTTCGCAGCTGCCGCAAATAATAAGCGGCGGCGGAATCCCGGAATATATAATTGCCGGATGCGGAAAAAACGACGAATCCTGCATGACGCTCTATGCGGACAAACGCCTTTCTGCAAACTATGACGAACAGAACAAATCGCTGCGTTTCGTAACGCCTAACGGTCTAAATCAGGAAAAAAACTATATAAATCTTAAAATATATCTCGAAAACTACAGAGTAACCTGAATTATACCCCGAAAGCTCCTTTATAAAAAAGGGAGCTTTTTTTTATTTTTATAAAATTTATATAAAAATTAAAAAATTATTGTTGAAAAGTTGATTTTTGACAATGATTTTATGTTATAATAATTATTAATTACTAATTGTTAATTATATTTAAGGGCGGGATTTATATAACGAAAATAATTCTGGCGTCGCAGTCGGCGGCAAGAAAAAGTATTCTGGAGAGCTTCGGCGTAAAAGCCGTAATTTACGCGACGAATACGGACGAGAGTCTATACGGCGGCGTAAATTTTACCCCGGCTGAAATCGTCGAGGGTCTCGCGCAGAGAAAAGCGAGGAGAGCTAAAACTGATATAAACGACCCGGGCGCGTTAATTATCGCGGCGGATACCGTCGTTTGGTTTGAGAATAAAATAATCGGCAAGCCGGAGAACGCGGAAGACGCGTTTAATACTCTGAAAAGACTTTCGGGGAGCGAGCACGAAGTATATTCGGGAATAGCAGTAGTTTATGATAATAAAATAATATCGGACTATGACTGCGCGAAAGTAAAGTTCAGGGAAATAGACGAAGAGGAAATCAGAGAGTATATTAAAACCGGAGAGCCCCTGTCAAAGGCGGGGTCCTACGGGGCGGAGGGAATCGGCGCGGCGTTCATAGAAAGTATAACGGGTGATTTTTTTAATATAGCCGGACTGCCGGTTTATAAATTCGCGAATATTTTAAGGGATAATTTTAATTTGAGTATTTTTAGCCTGAGGAGTGATAAGAATTAAATTTTTTACGAAAAGCATCGGGATTGACCTGGGTACGGCGAACACGCTGGTATATATGAAAGGAAAGGGAATACTGTTAAGGGAGCCCTCGGTCGTCGCGGTAGAGAAAAAGACGAAGAAAGTTCTCGCGGTGGGCAACGATGCGAAGAACATGCTCGGCAAAGCTCCGGATACGATCGAAGTTTACAGACCTCTTAAAGACGGGGTAATAGCAGAGTTTGAAGTTACGGCGAAAATGCTCAACGCATTTTTCAAGAGGGCTTCCGGGGTTATATTGTTTAACAGACCCCGGGTAATCGTCTGCGTACCCTACGGGGTGACCGACGTCGAAAAGCGCGCCGTCGAGGACGCGACTCTCGAAGCGGGAGCGAAAAGCGTCGCGATTATAGAAGAGCCGATAGCCGCGGCAATCGGCGCGTCCCTGCGGGTAAGCGACGCGCAGGGTTCTATGATAGTGGATATAGGCGGGGGAACGACCGAAGTCGCCGTAATATCTCTCGGGGGAATCGTCGAGTCTGGGTCAATCAGAGTCGCTGGGGATAAACTCGAC
>WRMA01000129.1 GCA_009777355.1 Oscillospiraceae bacterium
GTCGGCAACGAAAAGATAATATTCTTCTTTACTGCCAAGTATGATTTTAAAAATACGCGACAAAGTTTTTCCGTCCGGTCTTGGTCGTCCGTATAGCTTGAGTTTATCAGCACCGAATCGGCAGGTTTCGCTCCCAACGAAATCAATTTCATTTGGATACCGTCGCGGGTATAGTTCTGGAGTTTGCCTGTGGCAACGATTGATTTCCCGAAAAACGGGGTGTTTGTGTTAATGTTCATTGTTTTGTTCTCCTCTTCTTTTATGAAATTAATGTGATTTAATAACGTACGCCAGAGCTTCGCTTCGGTTTCGTCCGCGTACCATGCGTAAATATTATCGTGCATTATCTGCCCGAAATCCTGCAGCTGTGTGAAATCGAACCCGCATAGTAATTTCAAGTTATTTCAGATCTGCAAACACATAAATTATTCATAGTTTTATGTTATGATAGACTGCATATGCTTGAATAAATAAAAGATTATTTAGCGTATAAAATTTATATTATGTGTAGGGAACGGATTTATCCGTTCCGTTAAAAACAATTAATATGGTGTGGAATTACGAACATTTTCGTGGTAGTGCGGAACGCATAAATGCGTTCCCTACAACAACATAACCCACAGTATAACCATTTTCCACGTTTCCGCAGGACAGAAAATATATCCCTGACGGTTATATTATTTAAGATTAAAATTAAAACTAAAAATACTCGAAAGGATTGGTAAAATATTATGAGAATAATGCTAACGGGATACAGCGGCAGAATGGGGAGAGCCGTAATCGAAGCCGCCGCTTATAAATCCGACGAATTTTCAATAGTCGTGGGCGTCGCGATAGACCCCGCCGCTATAAACATGACTTTCCCGGTGTTTCTTACTCCGTCGGAATATGACGAGCCCCTGGATATGATAATCGATTTCTCCCATCACAGTATGATAGATTCCCTGCTTGAATACGCGAAAAATAAAAAAATCCCCGCGGTTATCGCGACTACCGGGCATACCCCGAAAGAAATCGAGCTTATTAAAGCTTACTCGGAGCATATCGCGCTTTTTAAATCGGCGAATATGTCCGTCGGAGTAAATCTGGTCGCAGGACTCGCGAAAAAAGCCGCGATGATTCTTAAAGACGATTTTGATATAGAGATAACTGAAAGACATCATAATCAGAAACTCGACGCTCCGAGCGGAACGGCTCTCATGCTCGCGGACGAAATATCGTCTGCTTTCGATTCTTTTGAAAAGCCCGAATATATCTACGACAGGCATAATATAAGAAGAGTCAGGGCAAAAAAAGAAATCGGGATTCACGCAATCAGGGGAGGTACGATTATCGGCGACCACGAAGTGATTTTCGCGGGAACAAACGAGCTTATAACGATTTCCCACAGCGCGCAGTCGAGGGAAATGTTCGCCAACGGGGCTCTCTCCGCCGCAAGGTTTTTACGCGGCAAACCGCCCGGACTCTACTCGATGAAAGATTTGATAAACGAAATCACGAATTAATACCAATAAAGGAGAAAATATATATGCTTAAGGATATAGCCGATAATATAATACAAAACGTTAAAATATCAAATAATATAACTCTGGTAACTCTGTATAACACCCCTGTTTCGGACAGGGAGAAAATTTTTGAGGAACTCGCCGGAAATAATATAAATCTCGATATAATCTCGCAGAGTCCGTGTTTCGGCGGGGATATAACCCTGTCTTTCTCGATGCCCGACGCGGACCTTCCCAAAGCTCTCGGGGTTACGGCGGATTTCAAAGGGGAAAAAAACATATGCTCAAATAATCTCGTAATATCTTTTTTGGGTCAGGAAATCATAAACACTCCCGGAGTCGCGGCGAAAATCTTCGCCGGATTTTCAAAATGCGGAATCAATATCATATTAATCTCGACTTCGGACGTAAGCGTTTCGTGCCTGATTGCGGGTTCGGACGAAGTTAAGGCAATGAAAATGCTCGGGGATAATTTCGGTAATTTACAGTAGGGGCGGCCATTGGCCGTCCGTCTGAAAACATCAAAACTGCGTTGATTTTGCGGACGCGCAATGCGCGCCCCTACAATCAGGATTTTGATTTCGCAAGAAGCTAATAATTAAAAATTAATAATTAAATTTAATAAAAATGAAAGGAGAAATGATTTATGAAAAAAGTCTTATTTGTTTTATTTACGTGCTGTTTTATCGTTACGGCTCTCGTTTCCTGCGGACCGGCGGAAGATAACCCCGGGAATAATAGTCAGAACAGTCAAAACGACCGGAGCGGCGGCTCTGTTTTATCCGAAGAAAATAACGGCGGCGAGGAAGAAAATACCCGCAGCGCTTTCGAGGAGAAACTTCCGCCTCCCGAACTCCCCGAAATAAATCTTAACGGAGAGGATTTCGTCATAGCCTCAAACGATTACTCCATACCCATATGGGTTCAAAGAGACATAGGCGCGGAAGAGCAGACCGGGGATAATATAAACGACGCGGTTTATCTGAGAAATTCCCGGGTCGAAGAAAAATTTAACTGCGTGATAGTCGACAATCAGGTTGACGGAGTGTCCGAACTTATAAGAAGACTGGTCAGGGCGGGCGATAATTCTCTCGACGCAGCGACAATTCGCCTGAGAAATATGGGAGATTTGATTACGGGAAATAATTTAGTCGAGTTCGGAAATCTTGTCCACATTGATTTAGATAAACCCTGGTGGGATATAAACAGCGCGAACGATTTATCAGTGGCGAATAAAATCTTCGCCGTCGCTTCGGATATAACGCTAATGGACAAAGATTCGACGTCGGCTATGGTGTTTAATAAAAAGCTTCAGGCGGACTACGGCATAGAAAGTCTCTACTCTCTCGTAAAAGAGGGCGGCTGGACTCTTGACAAGCTTACCGAACTGTCAAAAATCGCGTCCGTAGACGTGGACGGCAACGGAATAATGGACGACAACGACGCTTACGGGTTATTATATCAAAGGGATACTTTCTCCAGCT
Organism: Oscillospiraceae bacterium; assembly: GCA_009777355.1. GTDB lineage: Bacteria > Bacillota > Clostridia > Oscillospirales > WRJC01 > WRJC01. The sequence goes on from WRMA01000129.1 coordinate 2,990, forward strand.
TTTTGTCGGGCAGCGGCGAATTTGTCGCGAAAAAAGACAATAACGACTTGCCCGTTATGACGCTGAACACCCCGAAGGCCCTTGAAGTTCTGGATAAGCTGTACGATTTTTTATACGACGAACAGTATTGTTTCCACGTTATGAAATTCTGGGAGCCGAAAAATATCGACTGGACGGACGGCATGACGGGAATTTTCCAGGACAACAGAGCGCTGTTCATGTGGATAAGAATGGCGGACGTTGAAAATCTCAGGAATATGGACGCGGATTTCGGCATACTGCCCATCCCCAAATACGACGTCGGGCAATTAAATTATCTCCAGACGGTCAATCCGTACGTAGGCGTCGCGACGGCCGTTCCGCAGTCCGCGAAAAGCGCCGAAAACTCGAGCGCTATACTTGAATATATGGCGTATGAATCAAGATATATACTGCAGTCGGCATATTATGAAATCGTTCTCGAAACTAAAATAGCCCGCGACGAAGAGAGCGCCGAAATGCTCGATATTATATTTAACAACAGGGTTTACGACATAGGCGACGTGTATGACTTCGGCGGAATCGGCTATGATTTGATATTTATGACGATGACGTTCAACAGAAATATCGTCTCGACTTACGAGAGAAGAGAATCGAGCGCGTTAAGGGCGATAGACAGACTCGTCGAACGGGTTTTGGAAATCGAAACGGAATAAATCAAGGCAGAACGGGCGTTATGCATAAATATGCAGCATAGAATAAATATGCATAACGC
>WRMA01000130.1 GCA_009777355.1 Oscillospiraceae bacterium
ATTTATCTCAGCCGTGGTGGGACCAAAGAGCCGTAAAAGACCTGACTGTCGGCGATAAGTTATATTACGCGCTCGGCGATATAAACATAATGGACAACGACGCGACTTTCGCGGTTTTTTTCAACAAGCAGCTTATATCGGATTATGCTATGGACAGTCCTTATCAGTTCGTAAGAGACGGCGAATGGACTCTCGATGTTTTTAATCGAATGATAGTTGAAATCTCGAGAGATTTGAACGGCGACGGAATAATGGACGGAAACGATTTGTTCGGGCAGCTCGGTCAGTCCGACGCGGCATATGATTTATTTGTCGGCGCGGGCGGAAGAATAACCGTAAACAATTCTCAAAATTATCCGGAAATATCGATAAACAACGAGAGAACGTCCGCGATAATAGACAAAATACTAATTAATATGGGAAACCGCGAACTGACTTTATTCGCGGACGATTATACGGGTCAGTATTCAAATCCGTGGGACGAGCTTACAAGACCGATGTTCAAGAATAATCAGGGGCTTTTCTATACTATAGGCATGGGTACGGCGAATTTGCTCAGGGATATGGAAATTGATTTCGGGATACTGCCCCTGCCGAAGTTCGACAAAAACCAGGGCGAATATTATAACACCATAGGTTCGGGTTCGACGACGTCCGTATGCGTACCGGCGTCGGGAACTAATCCCGAACTGACGGGGTTCGCTCTCGAAGCGATGGCGGCCGAGTCTGTGTATACTCTTACAGAGGCGTATTACACTATAAATTTCGAGAACAAAAATCTCCGCGACGAAGAATCTGTGGAGATGACGAAAATTATATTGAACTCGCGTTCATACGATTTGGGCAGTATGTTTAATTTCGGCGGTCTGGTCGATATGTTCGCCCCAATGGCAAGGAGAAACGAGAACAGTTTCGCGTCCGATTACGAAAGAAGAGGAGACAACGCGCAGAGAGCGATTGAACGGTTAATGGAAAGTTTCGGAAACATGGACTGATTTACGACAATATTTTCAATTAAGTTTGTTAAGCATATAGCGCAATATTGCGTTCGCGTCAATCAGCAGCATATTTATCTTTCACCGCCATTCCCCACGCCTCTTTTTCCAGTAGTATTAAATCAGGATTCGCGTATTTATTAAAAATTCCAAACGCGCCGTCAGAAGCTGTTTTATTCATCTCATTTGTTTCAGATAACCCATATAACGCCCGCAATCCCTTTAAAACTTCGATTGCGGCAAATAATTTATCGTCGGGAATATCCCGGAGTATTTCAAATACCTGCGTTTGTATTCTTGTCATAACGACTTCCGTTCCTCTCTCTTTGTATTTTTACTTTGTATTTTTATTTGAAGAAATTTTCCCCGAATAATAAATTTAAGCAATAGCCAATATATATCGGACTGCTTCCCGCATATATTGCCGTTACGCCCTCAAGTATCAAATTTAATATTTTCCATAATATTTTTTCCCCCTTATCGTATATTATATAAAATAACAGCGCTTTGGAACGCGCTGTTATTTTTGATGCGGTTAGCCGTTATTACTCTTTAAAATAACCTTCTGAAAGTGGTTCTGCATATGAGTTGTCGGTGATAGTTAAAGAATTTTTATCAAGCTCAATATCAAATTCCCTTTCGCTGCCGGCAAGTACGCCTTCGGTATACTGCATAGTTATTTTATCCCCGTCGATTGCGTATGTACCCGCATCCGAAACGCTGCCATGAAAAATTTTAACGAACGCGCCGTCGCTCTTGAATTCAATATCGCCCGACCCTGATGAACTTATCCAGTTGCCGACAATCGAATTGCCGCCTCCGCCGTTTTCTCCGTCTCCGTCTCCCCCGCAGGCCGCGAGAGCGAGAGCCAGACCCGGTATCAATGCCAGAGCCAGTAAAATTGACATAAACTTTTTCATAATATTTTCCTCCAGATTTCTTATTTTGTTATTTTTTGAATTGCATAGGGTTTATTCCTCAAGCTGCGCGCCGCAGTTTCCGCAGAATTTCATGCCGCTGTTCTCAAGCGGTCTTTTCCATTTGCATTTAGGGCACGCAAGCTCCGTAGGCGCGGACTTTCCGCAACCGCCGCAGAACTTCGTCGTGTTTTTCACGCCGCATTCGCAATCCCATGCCGCGTCCTTGCCTTGTTTTTGCTGCTTGGACGGCTTGGCGTTTTTGTTTCCCGTGATACTTCCCGCCGTGCGCTTTACGTTGTTGGCCGTGTTCTTGACGCTGTTGACCGTTCTCGTCGCGTTGTTGATGCTTTTCAGCAAACCCCCGAGACCGCTGTTTTTGTTGTTTGCCATTAAATCGCTCTCCTTTCTTTCGAATCATTACTTATTACGGAATATTTATAAGTATCGCCGGACGGACGCCGACGTGCAGAACCCGCTGACCGGTACCGCCCGCGTTTATACCCCCGAGCGCAGTTACGTTGGATAATTGGCCTTGATGAACGCCCGCATTGGTCAGAGCCAGGTCGTTTGAACCTGCGCTTCTTAAAAACCAGCCCATAAAGCCTGAATACTCCTCCAGAACTATATAGTCTTTTCCCTTCCGGTAGCCCGTTTTCAGTAAGGCCGTATCTATCGGCGCATATCGGCCCGTCTCTGTAAGAGAGCCCCTTTTAAGGGCAAAATCAGTCGGCTTGGCGGCCCTGTCCAAATTTGCCGGCCACACCGTGTCAGGTATGATATGACCCTTTCCGAAATAACGCAGAGCCTCGTCGACGCTCAGCAGAAACACGTTGTCGCTCGCGCCGCGGCAATCCCGTTCCTCATATGTTTCATAGGTTTCGGTCGACAGCATGTTAATATTTCTTTCGTCGCCCCGTTTCGCTACGTAATCATGATGCAGATACGCGCCGTTGCCCGCGTTCAGCCTTGTGACAATCGCGTTCTTCTCGGCGGCGTTAAAGGCGGCGCTGTAAAAATGGCCGTTGAGCCACTTTCGCAGGTCGCATTCCTCCCACGGAATCATCGCCCTTTTTATGTCTTCCGCTTTCCCTGTCTTGGGTATGTCTCTCTTCTCAAAGTGCCAGTAGCGGGAATCCAATATGTACTCGCTCAAAAGAAGCAAGTGTCCGTCCTTTTCTTCAAGCACCCGCCACAGAATCCTTTTAACGCCGCCGTCCGCCGCTTGGGGATAGCTGCCAAACTCGATGTGTTTGTCGTCAACCCATGTGGGCGCCAAACCGCCCGGCAGAGGCTGAAATTGCGGCATTGTTAGCGGATTTAATTTTTGCGAAGCCGGTCTTTGCGAAGCTGGTTTTTGCGCGGCAGCCATACCCATAGCATCGGCGTCCGAAAGACCGCCAAAGTCCATTTTCACTGTTGAGGCCGCCGCTTGTGACGACATTTTTGCTGCCGCAGCAGGGTCGGATTGCATCTGAGCAACCGCCTTGAGTGTGTTCAGCTGCCCTTCAAGCATTTTCAGCGCGTTGTCGATTCCGGGCATTCCCTTCATCGCGCGCAACTGTTCAACTTGCTTTTCCATTTCTGGAATTTTCGCCACGAGGTCTTTAATGCCCTCGTCACTGACTTCCGGTTCCGGCTCGTTTGCGGAAGCCTTCTCAAGTGACTTCTGCGCTAAGTCTTTGAAAAATTTCATGTTCATGAAAAGCTCCTCCTATCAGGGTAATACTGCTTAGTCCATCGTCAAATGAAACGCGTCGGAC
>WRMA01000131.1 GCA_009777355.1 Oscillospiraceae bacterium
GTAAACAAATTATGAACAAATGTGAAAATCATCGCGGAAAGCCCTCTTTTTTAAAGAGGGTGGCAGTCGCGTAAGCGGCTGACGGGTGTTTTTGAAATTTGATGTTGCGTACGGGGAGACGAAAACACCCGCCGTCTGCGGACGGCACCCTCTTTACGAAAGAGGGCAGGGAATAAATCCATTGTTTGTTCACAAAAATTTTACTCATTCAAAAACCGTGTACCGGAATCGTTCGAATTTAAATTTAAATTCGAACCTGAATTTATCCCTCCGAAACTCGAAACGTTCGCGCCGGATATGTCGTCGAAGCGTTTTTTGAGTTTATCGCTCGTGACCGAAACGTCTTTTATATCCCTGTAAACGGTCTCGATACTTCTGGAAAGTTTCGACCAGCGTTCGCCGTAAAGCCTGAAATTATCTCCCAGATAATTCAATTCTTTATAGATTTCTTTCGCGTATTCGTCTCTTTTTATATTTCTCATGACGGTCCGGACGATACTCAGAAGAGCCATGAAAGTCGTCGGCGACGCTATCCATACGTTTTTCTCCCCCGCGTATCCGACTATTTCGGGCATATACGCGTGTATATAAGAAAATATCGCCTCCGCGGGGATAAACATAATCGCGTGGGAAGCCGTTTCGTTCGGGATAATATATTTGCCGCTTATGTCGTCTATATGCTTTTTTATATCTCTCCTGAACGCTTTCGCCGCTTCGTCAGTTTCGGACTTCGCCGCCGTTTTATCTGTCATCCTCTTATAGTTTTCAAGCGGGAATTTTGAATCCACGCTTATATTGCCCAGCGGCTCGGGAAGTTTAAGCAGAACGTCGGCCCGTACTCCGCCGCTCATCCTGTTCTGTATTCTATAAACTTCCCCTTCCTCGCCGAACACCGAATATAGAAGGGCGTTCAGCTGAATCTCGCCGTAGTTCCCCCTTGATTTTTTATCGCCCAGTATTTCCTGGAGCGACACGACTTCTTTATTTAAACTGTCTATATGCTTCTGCGCCTCGTCTATTCTCGCGAGGCTGCCGCTCACTCTTATAAAAGTCTCGTTCGTTTCCCTGAAGCCTTTGTCCAGTCTTTCCTCGACTTTGTTTTCTATCGCCGTAAGCCTGTTCTCCGTGACTGCCGCAAGTCTGCTGAAGCTCTCGCCCATGCCGGAATTTATTTTCTCTTTGAAATCCGAAATATCCATGTTGAGTTCTTTATTCAGCCTGAAAATAGACTCTCTCAAATTATTTTCCGTTTCGCCGAGTATTTTCCGCATACGCAGTTCGGAGCGTTCCCCGCTCTCTTTGCTTTCTTTTACCCCGCCTATATTTTTTATCAATACAAACGTCATAATAATAAGCGCCGCGAAATTAATAACCGAAAACGCCGCCGTGAAAATATATATCATCTCCATTTTATTCCCGTCTCTCCGTTACTTTAATATTTATTTTTTAACATAAATATAATTATATCAAAAAAATATTAATTCTGCAACAGTTCAAGAAATTCTTTTCCCAAAATTTTCACGCCGCTTTCCCTTAATTTTTCAACCGATTTTTCCTGCTCGCTCAGCTTCATAACCACAATGGCGTCGAAGCCTTCTATACTGCTCGTAAAAGCGTACATAAACTCAATCGAAATATCGAGAGCTTCAAGCTGTTTTAAAACTTTATTCAGACTTCCCGGACTGTGACCCGTAGCGACTGCGGCGACGTTCGTCGTCTGAACCATAAAACCCCTGGCTTTTAATATTTCCTTTGTTCTGTCCGGGTCTGAAACAATCAGTCTGATTAGACCGAAATCGGTCGTGTCCGCGATTGACAGCGCGTGAAGATTAATATTTTCTTCCGCCAGACAATCCGTGACTCCGGCAAGACGCCCCGGTTTGTTTTCGATAAATACGGTCAGCTGTTTAAACATAATATTCTCCTTTTTTAAATTTATATAATTTATATAATTATTTATTTTAAATTTCTGTTGTCTATTATTCTCTTCGCTTTTCCCTCGCTCCTCGCTATGCTTTTCGGCTCGACGAGCTTGATTTTCGCGCTAATCCCCAAAACGCTCTCGACTTCCCTGCTTATTTTCTTCTCCGTGTTTTCTATTCCCTTGACGTTATCCGAAAACATAGATTCTGAAATTTCTATTTCGACAATCATTCTGTCCAGATTATTAATCCTGTCTACAATTATCTGATAATGCGGAGCGACCTCCCCCATTTTTAACAGAACGCTTTCTATTTGCGACGGGAAAACGTTTACTCCCCTGATTATCAGCATATCGTCGCTTCTTCCCGCGGGTTTCGACATACGGACGTGAGTCCGTCCGCAGCCGCATTTTTCATAGTTAAGCGAACATATATCTTTTGTTTTATATCTGATTAACGGGAATCCTTCTTTGTTGATTGTCGTTATAACCAAATCCCCCTGTTCTCCTTCTTTTTCCAGAGGCATATTAGTGTCGGGGTCCGTAACTTCGGCAATAAAGCAGTCTTCCCAGATATGCAGCCCGTTCTGTTCGCGGCAGTCCTGCGAAACGGCGGGACCCATAATTTCGCTTAACCCGTATATATCGTGAGCGGTAAGCCCGAGACGGCTCTCTATCTCGCTCCTCATCGCTTCGCTCCACGGTTCGGCGCCGAAAATCCCGCCTTTGAGCTTCAAATCTTTTTTTGTTATGCCCATTTCAAGCATAGTTTCGGCTATATAAAGCGAATACGACGGGGTGCAGCATAAATGCGTTACGCCGAAATCTTTCAGCATAGTGATTTGCCTCTGCGTGTTTCCCGACGACGCGGGTATAGTCACCGCGCCGAGCTTCTCCGCGCCGTAATGCGCGCCGAGTCCTCCCGTGAACAGTCCGTAGCCGTAACCGACCTGCACCCTCGAGTTTCTGTCCGCTCCCGCCATAACGAGACATCTCGCCATACATTCCGCCCAGACGTCGATATCGCGTCTCGTATATCCCACGACCGTTTGTTTTCCCGTCGTTCCGGACGACGCGTGTATACGCACGATATCTTCCATAGGTACGGCGAACAAGCCGAACGGATAAGTATCCCTCAAATCCTGTTTTGTAGTCACAGGCAAATCTTTAAGATTGTCGAGAGATTTAATATCCCCCGGCAAAATGCCTTTCTCCTGCATTTTTTTTCTGTAATACTCAACGTTCGAGTAGACGTTTTCGACAGCCGCGCGCAGTTTTTTGAGCTGCGCCTCGCGTATTTGTTCGCGCCCCATAGTTTCAACCGTTTCGTTCCAGTAATTTTCCATAAATTATAATCCTCTCTTAAATTTATTTTTTTATATATTATTTATATTTTTTATTTTTTACCCGGAGATTTCATCAGCATAACCAGTATCACCGCAATAACGCAGGTAGCCGAGGCTAAAACAAAAGAACTTGTATAGCTTCCCCCGAAAGAATCGGTCAGCCTTGCCGAGATAACCGGGAAAACAAGAGCCGAAACCCCGAACCCGAGCATTACGAGCCCGAAATTCATGCCGCCGTATTTTGTCCCGAAGCTTGCCGCCGTCATCGCCGAATATACGCTTGCCGCCCCGCCGAACCCGAAAGATATAAGCATAATGCAAATCAGAAACAATACGCCTTTCGCGACCGTCATAGTCAGAGAACCGG
>WRMA01000132.1 GCA_009777355.1 Oscillospiraceae bacterium
GTCGTTGAACTTCTCCAGTCCGATTCCGCACTCGAATCCCTGCGCGACTTCCCTTACGTCGTCTTTGAACCGCCTGAGCGACGAAATCCTGTCCTCGAATATAACTATGCCGTCTCTCACTACCCGAATCTGCGAATTTCTCGCGATTTTGCCGTCCTGGACATAGCTGCCCGCAATCGTTCCGATGTTCGGCACCTTTATTGTCTGCCTTACCTGCGCGTGACCGAGAAGAACTTCTTTGAATTTCGGAGCGAGCATGCCTTTCATTGCCGCGCTCATCTCTTCTATGCACTCGTAAATAACCCTGTAGGTTCTTACGTCCACGCCGATTCTCTCCGCCGCGTCTATCGCCGTCTTGTCCGGACGGACGTTAAAGCCTATGACTATCGCGTTAGAAGCGGACGCGAGCATTATGTCAGACTCCGTTATGCCGCCTACAGCGCTGTGTATCGGCTTGATTTTCACTTCTTCAGTCGATTCTTTTATAAGCGACGCTTTAAGGGCTTCGACAGAACCCTGAACGTCCGCTTTTATTATAATATTCAATTCTTTTACGCCGCTCTTGACCTGCATAAACAAATCGTCCAGAGTAATATTTGACGAGGTCTTGAATAATTCTTCTTTTTCTTCTGATTTTCTCTGTTCTACAAGCTCTCTCGCCATTTTTTCGTCGCCGACTACCCTGAATGCGTCTCCCGCGTCCGGAGTTTCGGACAAGCCTATTATTTCCGCGGGAACGGACGGCCCCGCTGAATTTATCGCGCTGCCCCTGTCGTTATGCATCGCCCTGACTCTGCCCACCGCAGTTCCGGCGATAACTATATCTCCGGTTTTCAGAGTTCCTTTTTGAACCAGAACGGTCGCGACCGGACCTCTGCCCTTATCTAACTTGGCTTCGATTACGACTCCCTGCGCGAGTCTGTCGGGATTCGATTTCAAGTCTTTCATGTCCGCGACAAGCAATATCATTTCAAGCAGTTCATCAATTCCCTGACGTGTAACCGCCGAAACCGGCACGCAGATAATATCGCCTCCCCATTCCTCCGGCACGAGCTCGTGCTGGGTGAGAGCCTGCTTGACCTGCTCGGGATTAGCCTGGGGTTTATCCATTTTATTGATTGCGACGATAATAGAAACGTTCGCGGCCTTCGCGTGATTTATAGCCTCTATTGTCTGCGGCATGATGCCGTCGTCCGCGGCTACCACGAGAATCGCGATATCCGTGCTCTTCGCCCCTCTCGCGCGCATTGCCGTAAACGCCGCGTGCCCGGGAGTATCGAGAAAAGTGATTTCCCGATTATTAACCTCAACCCTGTACGCTCCTATATGCTGCGTTATTCCTCCGGCTTCGCCCGCCGTCACGTTCGTATCCTTAATAGAATCCAGAAGCGAAGTCTTACCGTGGTCGACGTGACCCATGACGACCACGACCGGAGCTCTCGAAACGAGCTTATCCTCGGGGTCTCCGCTCTCGTCGAACAGTCTGTCTTCGATTGTGACGACGACTTCTTTTTCTACTTTCGCTCCGAACTCCATCGCGACGAGAGCCGCGGTATCATATTCTATCTCTTCGTTTATAGTAGCCTTAACTCCCAGTAAAAACAATTTCTTAATAACTTCGGCCGAAGTCACCCTTAACTTCGCGGCGAGGTCAGAGCCGATAATCCTCTCCGGAAGGATAACGGAAAGCGGCTTCCTCTTCGCCTTTTCTAATTCTTGTTCCCTCTGTTTCTTACGCAGATTTTCAAGCGCGAGCTTCTCTTTGTCTATAGGTCTGCCGTGACGGTCGTAAGAATATGACCTGTCTCTGCCGCCCGAATACGGCGGGGATTTTTTCGATTTCTGTTTATCCCTGTCGTTCGGGAAGTTTCTTTTCCTGTCCGCCTCTGAAACGAAAGTCTCGTGCTTCTCGTCGTATTTCGACAAATCGACCGTCGAGGTTCTCATGTCGACTATTTTGGCCGATTCGTTTTTTACGCCGGCCGCGAGCTTAATGCTGTCGCCCGATATTATGCCGACCTTATCGTTTACCCCGGGCTGATTTTTACCACGTAAACTATTCAAATCCGGCCGCTGCTGATTCTGCCGGAAGCCGCCTCCCCTGTTTTCGTCGCGTCTGTTCTGTCTGCCGTCTCTGTTGAACGCGGGATTCGAATAATCCCTCTCTTTCCTGTGAGACTGACGCCCAGCCTGAGCCTGACTTTGAGCCTGATTCTGCCCCCGGCTCTGATTTTGACCCCCCTGATTTTGCCCTTGACGCTGATTATTATTATGCTGCTGCGCCTGATGATTTTGCGGCCGCTGTCCTGAGGACTGCTGCTGCTGTTGCTGCTGTTTTTTCATGCCGGGATTTTTTGCCTCTCCCGGTCTTTCTTTCGCCGTTTCCGCCGGTTTTACCGGTTGTTTCGCAGTTCCCTGCGGCGCGGCTCCGGATTTGACCGGCGGCTTCGCCGCGGGAGTAACGGGCGGGGCGGGCGGGAGCTCCGGTTTCTTCTCGGCTTTTTTTTCTTTCGGAGAGTACATATAAGCGTCTATATCCTCAACCGTACCGTTTTTAGTCATATGCTCGAAGATAATATTAAGTTCGGCGTTTCCGAGAGTTGCCGTCGTGTTTTTACCCGGTATGCCGTAAGAAACGAGAATATCGGATATTTGTTTGCTTTTCATATTGAAATTTTCGGCGAGTTCCTTAACTTTAAATTGTTTTAACGCCATTTACAGATGCACCTCCGCAGATTTTCCGGATTCTCCGGATAAATCGGATAAATCACAGAAATTAAATAATTTCAAAAAATTTTTATTCGTAAGAGAGACGGCCGCGGTCGGGCGCGTCAGCCCGACGCAGCGCGCGAGTTCGGACATGGTCAAGTCGAGTTTCGTTACCGGGACCCGGTAGAAATCCGTTTTATCGAGCAGTTTTTTCATAGTCTGAGCCGACGCGTCCGAGCATATGAACACATGCGCCGCTTTCTTTTTCCTTACCGCGTCTATAACGAGCTCCGTTCCGGCGGTTACCGCCCCGGCTTTTTTCGCGAGCCCCAAACTGTTTTTCGTTTTGTTTAAATCAAGCAAATTAAAAAATACACCTTCTTAAAAAATTTAAAATTCCTGAAATTAATTATTTATTCCGTCTCTCCGCCTTTGATTTGCCCAAGCAGACTATCGAGTATATCCCCGCAGACTTTAACCCCCAGATTCCTGTTGAACCTTCCGGATTTGACGGCTTTTTTAAGGCAGCCTTCGTCTCTGCATATATACGCGCCCCTTCCCGGTTTCCTGCCTTTTAAATCGACGGAGATTTCAGATATTTTCGTTTCCGGGTTTTCCGGGCCCCGTACGACCCTGATTAAATCGCCTTTGTTCTTCGAAACCCCGCAGCCGACGCATTTTCTCTGGGGTATTCTCTTCGTTTCGCTTCCGGACATAATATAATATCCTCTTGTCTCTTTTGTTTATTCATAATCAACACAAAGTTTGCAGTCAATTTAAATTTGAGCCAAAGCCCTCTTTTTTAAAGAGGGTGGCAGTCGCGTAAGCGGCTGACGGGTGTTTTAAGCCCCCTTTTTCAAAGGGGGAAAGCGACGAAGTCGCAGG
>WRMA01000133.1 GCA_009777355.1 Oscillospiraceae bacterium
GTTGGCGATACATCGCGGACGACCGGGGGCGGTCGTCCCTACGTTTTGTTTGGGTTTAGTCTTTTTATCTTATATATTCGCTATGGTTTGCCTGTAGCGTTCGCATTTTTCGGCCGTTATCTGGCATTTGCTTATATTCCTGCTTATCGCGCGGTTCGCGAACATCAGAAATTTCGTCGCCTTCTGGTTCTTTCCCGAAAAAATAAAATCCGCCGCCGAACTTAAAACCCTGTGTTTGATTTGATACAGACACAGCTTCAGGGCGGTCAGCAAAAATTCTTTTTCGTATTTTCTCTTAATTTTCAAACGCTCTCCGGAATTTGATTCGGGCTTTATATCCAAAGTTTTCGTTTCTCCCTTTGTTTTTCTTCCTGTCAGCATTTTTTTATTTCTCCCAACTCTATATACACAATATAATAAATATTATGCTTTTTGTCAAGGCGTTATTCAAATATAAAAGCGTTTACAGGTAAATTTTATATGAATTATTTATTAATTTTTTATTAATTTGCGTTATAATTCGAAAATAACCCTTGCAATTTAGTTTGAACTGTGTTATAATATACTGCGTTAATTTTTTGATTTTTGAATTATTTTTGGAGGGTTGAATAATACTATGACTACAGTTGAATGGATTTTCGGCGCGGCGATTTTAATTTTCGCTTTGTTTCTCGTTATAGCGGTTCTCATGCAGCACGGCAAAAGCAAGCATCTGTCCGGAACTATAGCCGGAGGGGCGGAGACTTTTTTCGGCAAAGAAAAAGGCAAGACGATAGATAAGATGCTTTCCAAGCTCACCGCCGTCGTCGCCGTTATTTTCGTCGTCGCCGTACTTGTTCTTTACGTGCTTGTCCAAGCGTAAAAAACGTAAAAAAATATATTATTAAAATATATAAAAAAAAAAGCGGGAACGCGCGGCGCGCTCCCGTTTTTTTCTTCGCAAAAGTCTAATATCCCGAATCGACGTCTACATATTCGGCGGGTTTCGGTTCGAGTATATATATAGTGTTTTTCGCGAATATTTCTATGGCGAATCCTATTTTGAGATAAAACTCCATGTTTTCGTAAGTCTCGAATCTCGTCGCCTTTAGAAATTCGTTCAGCGAATAAGTCTCCTCGTATCCCCTGGGATTGTTAAACGCGATTTTATCGCCCGGCACGTCGATTTTCGTCGCTATGCCGTAATGCAGGGTCCATACGCTTTCTTTTTCTTGTTCCGTATCTTCCACGGGCTCCGTCTCCGGCTCCGTTTCTTCTTCCGATTCCGTTATGTTTTCTATATTTTCTGCGTTTTCTATGTTTTCGGCTAGGGCGGCGTATGAAAAAACCACCGGCATATTATTTGCGAGAGAGGCGTATATCTTCTCTATCATCTCGCTGTTTTTCAAATTTTTATATCGGGTTACTTTATAGTCGGGGAACTGTTTCTGGAGTTCCGTAAAAAAACCGCTGTTCGTCGAAACGGAGTTCCTGCCGTTGTTCGCCTCAAACAAAAAATCCTCGGTTACTATCAAATCCGCGCTTAAATCCCCGGAAAGATATCCGGACAGCATTTCTATGCACGCGTAACCCCCGTTCGTTTTCTGCTTTATGACCGGAACTCCGGTTACTTCCAGGGGGGTTTTATATTTCACGTTGTACGACATAGAGGCGACGTTGTCGTTTATCATGATATCCACCATGTTTTGCTTTATAAGCATAACCGCGGTCGTTACGAACCCCACGGAAAAAGCTACGCACAAAAAGACCACGGAAAATTTAAAAATCTTCACTTTGCAATCTACCCTTCACAATAATTTATATAATATTTTATATTTATCTTATAACGACGGCGTGCCGGGTGTTATCCGGATAGGGGCCCATTTCCCCCCATCTCCGCAGGAACAGTTCCCTGTCGTAATCGACTATGCCGACCGTGGGGTCGTACAGGGTCACTTTGGTATCGGTGAAACTAACGAGAACCGCGCAGTGCATAGGGCTGGGCCATCTGTAAAGCTTCCAGTCGGGCAGGTGCCACGACATAATCCTCCCCCAGCTTACCGGGGCGAGCCTCATCGGAATCCACACGATAACGGGATAGCCGCCGGTTATATATCCGAAAAGCTCTTCCTCTCCGCAGCCGCTTATATCAAAGGCGGTTAAATTCATGCCGTAGGCGTCGAGGGTATCCTGCGCCGTCCTTAAAATCCCGGGGGCGAATATGCCGAACCCCGAACCCGCGGGGTCGCCTATATAGTAATGCGTCGGGTCTTCCGCTATGTACACTCCCTGATGATAGGCGGGATAGTCTTTTCTCGGCATATATTTTTCCGCGATTTCACGCGAGGTTATATCCGGCAGATAACGGCTGAGGACCATCGTCAGCGAAACTACCTCGCAGCCGTTGGGCATACCGTCTCTGTTCTGGTCTATGAATTTCATGTCGTATTTTTTAAATATACGCATATTGTTCTGATTTTGGTTTGCCCGGGAAGTTTGCGATTCTCCTGAACCGCCGTCTATCGGGGGAACGGCCGGGGGAGTATTCGAATCCCTTTCTACCGAAGCGGCGTAGCCGTAATTATTATTTTGAGCGTCTTCCCTTACCGTTCCCGCAAGAAACACGCCCGATACTAAAATAACCAGGGTAAGCATAAAGCTCGCGGCCTGAAAAATAAATATTTTATTCTGATACGTTTTGATTTTCTCCGGTTTTGAATTTCCCTCGCTTATATCATAATACTCTTCCAGTTTTATATCTTTCACGCCGAACAGGGAAGCGTACGCCTCCTGTTCCTCGGTACTATAGACCTTTAACTTTTTTATATTCCCGCGCATTATTGTTTCCCCTTCGATATTACGCAATCCTATATAACATTATAATATATTTATATTAATTTGTAAATAGAAAAATGTAGTATTTTCTGAACTGTTTCAATTATTGTTTAATATAATAATTAATAAAGGAGGTTTAACGAACTGAGATTATGAACGGCGAAGTTTTAGAAATTATTTTTCAGATATCCGTTATAACGTTATCGGCAATCGGAGGTCTGTTCTGCATATATACTTTCTGCGGATTTGTTTTCAATTTTAAAGACAGGAAAAACCTGTATATAAAAAGCGGAGCGTATCTTGTCCTCGACGTCGACGAAATCGGCGAGAAGCTTGAATATTACGTCAGAAAAATCGAGAGCGACATAAACGGCAGGTATATTTACATATCAAAAATCATATTATATTCGAAAACCCTGGAAGGCCGCCGCGTATGCGCCGGCTGCGAACCGCCCGAAATCTATAAGATATGCAGGATATTGTCCGAACATTATAATAATATTATATTCCTCGGCGATATTACGGTCAAGAACGAAAGCGGGGTATTCCCGTTTACGTTCGTTCCGGGAGCAAAATAAATCAATGCGAGTTACGCAGTTGTTCAAATTTGCGGAAAGCCCTCTTTTTTAAAGAGGGTGGCAGTCGCGTAAGCGGCTGACGGGTGTTTTTGAAATTTGATGTTGCATACGGGGAGACGGAAACACCCGCCGTCTGCGGACGGCACCCTCTTTACGAAAGAGGGCAAAGTTCAGGAAACGTATCAA
>WRMA01000134.1 GCA_009777355.1 Oscillospiraceae bacterium
CTAAGGTCATATCGATTAATTCGGCCGAAGTCGAGGAAGCCCTCGAAGAACCTGTCAGGAGTATAACCGAAATCGTCTGTCACGTCCTCGAGCAGACCCCGCCGGAGCTTGTCGGGGATATTTCGAGCAACGGCATAGTGATGACGGGCGGCGGCAGTTTAATTTACGGCTTCGACAAGCATTTGGCGAGCGTGACCGGGATTGCCGCGAGAGTCGCGGAGGACCCGATTTCGTGCGTCGCGATCGGCACGGGAAAATCCCTCGACCACGTAAAATTTCTGCCTGAGGGCGTTATAAACATATCGCGCAACAGGCAGTAGGGTCGGGTTTCTATGCCCGACCGTAAACCGAAAATAAAATTTTAAAATTTCTGTTGACTTTTGGTATAACTTGATGTATAATAAGGGTTGTACATACAGGGCGGGTTTTCTTCGGCTGAACTCTGAAAGGAGGGATGCCAAATGGTTGAAATTTTAGCGATATGCGGTTCTTTGGCTTCTATAGCCGGACTCGGCATTTCCATCTATATTTTAATAAAAACCAGAAATAAGAAAAAATAGACCGCCCAAAAAGCAAGGAGATGGTCTATTTTTTTGACATTTTGAACTAGAACCATCCGAGTTCAGCCATTGTCCCGCTCGTATGCGCCTATTGAAGAGAGTGTTACAAGCACTCTTTCTCTAGTTATACGACTATTATATCATATATATTCTATTCTGTCAACAAAATTTTTAAATTTTTTCCGTCTCTATTTTTCCTCCCCGTCGTCTTCGTTAATAAATTCCGTCTCTATAACTTCGGGGTCTTTTTTGTCTTTTATATTATCTGCCGGCCGTTTATTGGACTACCGTAGGGACGAACTGTGTTCGTCCCTACAAATATCAATCCCAAAAAAAAATTTATAAATTATCTTGTTTGCCTATTGACATATGATGTTATATGGTGTATAATATTATTGTTCAAAACATAATGCAGAAAATAATATAAATAAATATAGAGGGGGATACGCGGTTATGAACAATAATAATAACAAAAATAATAAAAGCAGCGTAAGCAGAGACGAAAACGGGAAAGGCGGACTGAACGGGAATATAAACGCGAACGCGAAAAATGAAAAGAAGATGGCCGAAGCAGAGAAAAAATCCGCGATTCCCGTCCTCGCGGTCGGACTGGTATGGATATTATGCGTCGTCGTGTTAAGAATACGCATAAACTCGACGACCGCTTTCGCTCTGACCCTTTTGTCTTTTGCCGTTTATCAGATAGCGAAGCAGATATTCCCGCCCAAAAAAATAGAAATCCTGATGAAAGAAGAAGAACAGAAAGAGAAAAAAGAGAAGAAAACAGAAGTTTCTAAAATCCTGACCCCCGAAGAAAGAGCGCTTAAAGACTTAAACGAGAGGATAGATTTGCATATTATAGAAATAGAAATACTTAGAAATTCTATAGACGACGGGTTCATATCGGGAAATTTAGCCGGAATAAAGGACAGCCTTGATAAAATTAAAACGCGGCTGAACGACGAAGCGCAGAAATCAAGACAGAAAAAAGCGGAGCAGCTGTCGCAGTTCTTTGACTATTATATGCCCACGACGATTAAAATCTTAAACAGCTACAACAGAATAGAGAAACAGAATATCACCGGTGAAAACGCCCTGGAGACAAAAAAACGGGTCGAAGAATCCCTGCCGTTTATAAAAAAAGCCTTCGAAAAAGAGCTCGACAATATGTTCTCCGAAGAAATGCTCGATATAACCACGGATATCGACGTTATCGAGGCTATGCTGTCGAAAGACGGACTAATAGAAAAAAATACCATAGCGGGAATAAAAAATATCAAAAACGATTTAAAAGACGATTTTTTGAATTGACTCTTGCGAAACTGCGTTACCATGTAGGGGCGGCCATTGGCCGTCCGTGTATATAGAACCCTATTATTGTCGGTATGCCGCGGACGCGCAATGCGCGCCCCTACAATCAGGATTTTAATTCGTAAGTCTATTGACAATTATAATATAATAAGTTATAATTATATTAAAATATTAAATCGAAAAGGAGATTTTTTAAAATGTCAGACGATGTACAAATCCCGCAGCTTACCCTCGAAACTGATTTCGACGATTTAATCGTGAACGAAGACGGAAATACGGACGGAGAAAAACCGAAACTCACGGAAATTATTATTCTCGAGAAAAAAGACCCGGTACTCCCGGTAGAGGAACTTCAGAAACTTACGGACGAAGAAATGAAAATGGTAGAGGAATTTTCGAAGCAAATAGACCTCACGGACAATAAACAGGTTCTTCTGTACGGCGCGGCGGCGCAGAAACACATAGCGGACTTTTCAGATTCGGCGTTGCAGAGCGTACGCACGAAAGATACCGGCGAAGTCGGAACTATGCTGACAAGTCTGGTAGTTCAGCTCAAGAATTTCAATTCTGATACCGCCGAAGAGAAAAAAGGCGGAATCAGAGGTCTGTTCAGCAAGGGCAGACAGTCGCTGGATAAAATCAAGTCGTCGTACAGCAGCGTAGAGAAAAACGTCGATTCAATCGGCAAAGAATTAAAGACGCATCAGGGTAAACTGCTGAAAGACGTGGCTATGCTCGACAAAATGTACGAAATGAACAAAGGATATTTTAAAGAGCTGACTTTATATATCGCGGCGGGCGATAAGAAACTCGCGCAGACAAGAGAGACCGTATTGCAGGAACTCAGGGCAAAAGCAAAGGAAAGCGGCGAAGCCCTCGACGCCCAAGCCGTTCACGATATGGAAAATCTGTGCGACAGGTTCGAGAAAAAACTGTTCGACTTAAAGCTCACCCGTCAGGTATCCCTGCAAATGGCCCCGCAAATCAGAATGATTCAGAACAACGACACGATGCTCGTCGAGAAAATCCAGTCGTCTCTGGTTAATACTATTCCGTTGTGGAAAAGCCAAATCGTCATGGCCCTCGGCTTGTCAAATTCGCAGAACGCGATGAAAGCCCAAAGGGAAGTGACCGATTTGACGAACCAAATGCTGAAGAGAAACGCCGAAATGCTCAAAACCGGTACTGTTGAAATAGCGAAAGAATCCGAGAGAGGCATAATAGACATAGACACGCTGAAATATACAAACCAGACCCTTATTTCGACGTTCGACGAAGTTTTGAGAATCCAGGAGGACGGCAGAAGCAAGAGAGTCCAGGCCGAAGGCGAACTCAGGCAAATCGAAGGCGAACTCAAAAACAAGCTGCTTAATTTACGGGGGTAAGCTGTATACAAAGAAGAGAAAGACCACCCCGCCGTCTGCGGACGGCACCCCTCCACAGAGGGGAATGAGTAAGAAAACGCCGAAATTCCGGGAAAATTCCCCTCCGTGGAGGGGTGGCAACACGAAGTGTTGACGGGGTGGTCTCGTTTCCCTTTTAATACAG
>WRMA01000135.1 GCA_009777355.1 Oscillospiraceae bacterium
CCTCCACGGAGGGGAATTAATAAAACGGCGGAGTTGAGTGAAAATTCCCCTCCGTGGAGGGGTGGCGCGGCGCGTAAGCGGCGTGACGGGGTGGTTTTGAAAGAAGTATAATAATCAAAACGTCATTTGTTCGATATATTCGTCCATGAAAAATCCGTCGCCGGACAGTTCGATATATTTTGATATTTCGGCGGTTTTTTCTATGCGTTCGACCGAAGATAAATCAAGCAGCAGGGCGGACGCTCCAGTTCCCGCGGCGTTTCCGGCCGTTATTATTTTGTCCTCGAGTTCTTTTGGGATTAAGCCGATTCTGCAGGCGCTTTTCTTGTTTATATGCGCGCCGAATCCTCCGGCGAGGACAAGCTCGTCTATATCTGAAATCGTTTTGCCGGTATGATGCAGAAGGGTTATTATTCCCGCGCATACGGACGCTTTCGCGAGCTGTATTTCCCTGATGTCTTTCTGGGTTATATAAATATCCGGCGTTATATAAAATATATTTTCGCCGTCTGTTTTTTCTCCGCCTATAATTCTTCCGGTTTCGTCGAGAACTTCAAGTTCGAGCATGACTGAAACGGCGTCTATGATTCCCGAACCGCATATCCCTTTCGGCTCCGTTTTATTTATAGTTTCATATATTATATTATTTGATTCGTCAAGCTCTATTTTGTTTATAGCTCCCGGAACTCCAGCCATGCCGAATTTTATATGCGCTCCTTCGAACGCGGGTCCCGCCGCGGTCGCGCAGAACGCGAGGGAATTTTTGTTGCCGAGGCCGATTTCCCCGTTTGTGCCGATATCGAGAAATAATACTAATTTTTCGGATAAATCGATTCCGGACGCGATAATTCCGGAGGATATATCCCCACCTACGTAAGAAGCGAACGCGGGAGGAAAATATATTTTCGCGCTTTGGTTCATATCAATATTTTTTACGCCGAGGGAATCAAAGTCCGTTTCGAATCCGAACAGGCTTACGGGGGTAAACGGCGCGAACGCAATCGTTTCGGGAGATAAACCCATTGCGATATGCTGCATGACCGTGTTTCCCGCGAGGACTATATAATATATATTTTTCGTATTTATATTATTTTCTCCGCATAGATTATATATAAGTTCAAAAACAAGGGATAATATAAGATTTTTGAGATTATCTAATCCTTCGGGATTTTCGATTGTGTAATTAATTCTCGTTATAACGTCCGCGCCGAATAATCTCTGGGGGTTTTCTTTTGCCGCGACGCCTATGAGTTTGCCGTCGGTCATAGAATACAGATAAACCGCGGCGGTCGTCGTGCCTATATCGACGGCCGCGCCGTAAATATCAGTTTCTTTTTTATTTTCCCGGGCTAATTTTTTATATCTGTCCGGGATTATATTTACTGATTTAATCCCGTCTGTTTGGATTTGCATTGATTTATTATTGCTATTATCTTCGCCCGGGTTTAATTCGACTGCGATATTGCCGTAAACTTCGCACATACAGGCGTATCTGATATTATTTAACCCGTCTTTTTCCGATATATATTTTTTTTCTGTTTCGCTGGGTTTCGACACAAATTCGAGACCGGATATTATTCTCACCCTGCATTTTCCGCAGGTTTTTTTACCTCCGCAGGCAAAATTAAGATGAGAGTTAAGATTGCGGCCGTGACTGCCGGAGTCTGTCCGGGTAAGCAGTTCGTATATCGTTCGTCTGCCCGCGAAGCTAATATTTTTGATTATATCGCCGCCGGATATAAAAGTTATATTGCCGTTTGTCATTTTGAGTTTTCCTCCCGTAATAATTTTTAAATTTTAAGTAAACTTTTTTAGTTTGGTATTGCAATAATTCGCGTAATGTTTTATAATAAAATAATATATATTAGTAATATACGGCAAATAAGATTTTTTTTCAACAATTATTTGTAAACAACGATATTTATTATTATAAATATTTATAATATTTGAATAAAAAAGGAAAGATTTAATCAAAGTGGAAAATAATAGGCATAAAAATAAAAGGCAGTCCAGAAACACGTCGTATTATAAATCGAAAGTGGGCAAAAAGCAGAAAAAAGAAAGCTCTCCGTTTCTGGAGATAGCAAAAAAACGCCAGTGGAATAACTACAGGAGAGCGATGCTCGCGCTTATTCTGCTCATGACGGCGTTTGCGGGGTTAATATTTCTGGGAGTTTTTCTGCGTTCGCTTGTAGACGGACAAACGGACGGCGGCGGCGATTCCGGAAATTTTAACGGGGACGGCAATAATACTGAAATCGACGCTTTTATTCCCGCGGAGTCTTCTTCTGAACCCGGGATTAATTTCGAGAGACCCGACGATATTAATAATAATACGGCGCAGCCTCCCGAGGTTTTTAATATTTCGGAATCGTTTTTTAACTATAACGGCGTTTATCTTGATATTGAGTTATTGGAGAGTCTCGAAGACCTGCGGGATTTTATAGACAATATAAAATCAAAAGGCGTAAACGCCGTGAATATAGACGTGAAGAAGGACGACGGTTCTCTGCCTTTTCTCGTAAACGGCCAGACCGACGCGGTTATGGGAACTGCGGGAGAGAATAATTATATAGATTTGCAGATACGGGATATTATAGATTTACTCCATGCGAACGAAATTTACGTTTCGGGAACCATCGCCTGTTTCAAAGATAATTTCGCGAGCTCCGTTTTCGTGAACTACGCGCTCAGGTCGTCCGCCGCCGCGGCGACGAGATGGCACGACTCCGACGGAAATTACTGGCTTAACGCATATTCCGAAGGCGCGAGGGATTATATATCGGGGATAGTTGAGGACAGCGCGAAGCTCGGCTTCGACGAGATAATATTAAGCTGGTTTTTCTTCCCGAACATATCTAATCCGGCTTCTGTGATATATGACCCGGACGGTTCGGGTATGACGAGATACGAGGTTATAAAAGATTTTGTGTCTTCGCAGAGGCAGACCCTCGACAATATCGCGCCGCAGGCAAAACTGGGCCTGAAGATTCCGACGCTTAATTTCTTGAATATGCCCAGCGAGGTTATGGGCCTTGACCCCGGAGCTTTAGCAGACTGGTGTAATTTCTTTTCAGCGAGTTTCGCTCCTGCGAATATTCCCTCGGGAACTCATATAAACGGAAATGCAGTATCGAATCCCGAGAGCGACCCCCACGGAACGGTCAGGGCTTTGTGCGGGCATTTTAAATATCTATCCGACAGGATTTATTTCAGACCGGAGCTCCAGGCATGGGGTTCGTACGGAGACGAACAAATATTAAGGCAGCAGCAGGCGCTTTACGAAAACGGCATAAATATGTGGCAGCTTATAAATTACGGCAATAATTATTAATCCGTAGGGCGCGGCGACCCCGACGCGCCGCCGTTAAAAACCAACGTAAA
>WRMA01000136.1 GCA_009777355.1 Oscillospiraceae bacterium
GTTAAAGGGGGGTGTCACGAAGTGACGGGGGGATTCCGGGTTATAATCCCCCCTGCGGCTTCGCCGCTTTCCCCCCTTTAACAAGGGGGGCTTTGGGCAAAAACACCCGCCGTCTGCGGACGGCACCCTCTTTACGAAAGAGGGCAAAGATAGAAGATACGTCAGGGGCATAGCTCGCATTATAATAAATATATCACAACCCGGATAATTTGTCAAATAAAAAATTGCAAAATCTCCGGGGTTTGTTTCGCCGGTATTGCAGAAATGTTGACAAAGGATAAACTTTAGGCGTTTCTGCTTGACTTTTTTGTTTCGGGAGTATAATATATAGTAACGCGGCTAATTAAAAAAAAGGAGGCTGACGGAATAAAATGCTTCGGACACAGCAGCCGGATAATTTAAATAAAAATATAAATCTCATAAACAGCGAACCCGGCAGCACTCTCTATGTTTTCCCCAATGCAAAATCCAGGGAAAAAATAAACGAGATAAACAGGATAAACAAAGCTTTGGAAAACGCCGGAAATAAAAATTTACCCGTACCCGTAAACGCGAGTAAAGTCGCGGTTTATCAGCCGCCGCAGAAACCGGGGGTACATAATAATAACAATACGGATAATAAAAATAACGATAACATAAAACATTCCGGACAGACGGCGAAAAAACAATCGGTCGTAAAACGTCTGGCAAACAGATACAGACGAGGCGGACTGGGGTCAATCGACGCTTATTTTAACGCTTATTATTTTTATTTCCAGTTTAAAAAAGATAATCTCCACGGAAAAAACGGGGAAGAATACGGAAGATATCTGGCTGTTCTTGATTTTATCGCGAAAATGCTGGGATTTTTCGCTTCTGTTTTTATACCCATGCTTAATATATTCAAGAGGGTAAAAGTTTTTTTCACGGATTTTTCAGAGCCCGCGAAAGCGGCGAGAAATATAAGATTTATACTGGCGAAGGTTTTCTCAGTCGCGGCCCCGTTTGCCGCCGCTTTGATTGCGTATACCGTGATTATTAACATAAGCTCGTATACTCCCGCGCTTGAACTGACTTTCGACGGGAGAAACCTCGGGTTTATAGATTCGAGGGAGACAGTCGGCAAAGTAGTCGCGAGAATAGAAGACAACGTCTCTGCCATTCTCGATACGAGCTATGAATTTCCGGGGAGATTAGAGTACAGAATCGTCCTGACGAAAGAGTATAGTTATCTTCCCGAAAGCGAATTATATAATATTTTGTATTATTCTTCGCAGACGCAGGGAGCGGTGACGAGAGCGTACGGGTTATATATAGACGGGATTTTAATCGCCGCTTCTGAAGAGGAAACTGAAATAAGAACGATTTTGAGAGAAGTCCTCGAAGAGAATACTATTAAAGAAGACAACGAAATCGTCGAATACGCGCACGAAATCCAGATTATATTGAATAATTACGCTTCGAGAGATATAGTGACGAGAGAGGAACTGAAGAATATAATAAGCTTTTCCGCTCACGACGCGGTAAACGATACTAATAATTTACTGTTCGAGTATATTTTCGACAATCATGACGGCGAGAACGCAGACGAAAATCCAAACGGGTCGGGTGAGCCGGGAGAATCGAAAGAATCGGTCATAACCGAAAGCTCCGGCGCGACGATTATTCTGGACGGCGGCGAGCTTTACGACCCGAACGCCCCTCCGGTCGGAGGAGTGGACGAAGCCGCGATGGCGGCGGCGTCTCTGCTGAATTTGACGTCTGAAGAAACGTCCGGAACAATCCCGAGAGGTTTTCTGGGAAGTTCAGACTCTAATTCAAGTTCTAATTCCGGCTCTAATTCGGATAACGACGGTATTTTCGCGAGAATGACCCGTACTTCTTCAAATATACTGCCTAATTCTATAATATTTAAGAAAATAAGAACCGAGGTTTATACTATAGAAACTCCGTATGAAATCCGGTACGTAAATACAGACCAGTATTTCGCCGGTTCGCAGACAGTCCAGACGAACGGCAGTAACGGCGAAAGCGTAATAACCGCGGACATAACTTATATAGCGGGGGAAGAAGTATCGAGGGAAATAATAAAAGAAGAGATATTAAAAGAACCGGTTACCCGTGTGGTTTTGAGGGGAACGAAACCAAGGCCCACGACCGCGCCGACGGGTAATTTCATACGTCCGTTGGCAGGGAGGGTAACGTCGAGGTTCAGTACGGGGCACAGGGCCCTGGACATACCCGCTCCGCGGGGAACTTCAGTCGTCGCGGCGGACGGCGGGACTGTGATTTACGCGGGCAATTCGGGTTCGTACGGGAATCACGTAAAAATCAGGCACAGCAACGGCTTCGTAACTCTATACGCCCATTTCAGTTCAATCAGCGTAAAATACGGCGACAGCGTATATCAGGGGCAGGAAGTGGGCAAAGTCGGCTCAACGGGGCGAAGCACGGGGAACCACCTGCATTTTGAAATCATACGCAACGGGGTACAGGTAAACCCGGAGTTATATTTGCCGTAGGGCTGGGTTGTTAAAGCGGGGGTAAAAAAAATAAAAAATTATAATAAAATTATTGACAAAATAATTTCGATGCGCTATAATATAAAAAAGGGCGTTGCCCGATAAACGGATTAGCCTAATTAATTAGAAAAAGCAATCGCTTTCCCATGTCACTAGGGGCGGTTGTTTTTTCTGTCTATGTACGAAATAAATGAAACGACTAAACTAGCCAAACCAATTATTAAATTCGCATATTGACATATACACACGAGCCTCACCTCCTTTACTTGTATCGCTCGGAGGAATTTCGGCTAAACCGCCTACCGTATTTGGCAACGCCTTTTTTCGGGGTTTTTCACCCCGCAGTATTATTTTACCTCAAAAACATTGTTTTGTCAACAACTTTTTTTGTGTTTTTTCACGGATGGCCAATGACCGCCCCTACAAATATTAATTTTTGCGTATACGAACGCGGCGCGTCAGGGAGTAAGGGTTTAAAATAGCCAAACCGTTGGGAATATGCGCCTTTTCATAGCTTTATTTTACTACAAAGCGGATAAAAAGTCAAGCTATTTTTTACAAAAAGTTTTGAGGAATCGCCGTCACATTGACGGCGGTTTTTTGCGTATGCGGATTGACTTTCAAGCATAATCAAAAATGAGGGGTTGAGAGCATGAAAACCATTCGGCAGATTGCGGAAGAAATCG
>WRMA01000137.1 GCA_009777355.1 Oscillospiraceae bacterium
GACGACCGGGGGCGGTCGTCCCTACAAATTGACGATGTGATTTTTCAAGAAGTAGGGGCGCGCATTGCGCGTCCGCAAAACCAACGCAGTTTTGACATTTTTAAGGCGGACGGCCAATGGCCGCCCCTACATGGTAACGATGGTAACGCGATTTCGCAAAAATTTCTATTTTTCACCCAGCATAACGGATATTCTTTCGACGCTCATATGCAGGTCGTTGATTGCGCCGCTCTGCATTTCGGTAGCGCGCGCTATCTCGTTTATGTACGAGCTGCTCTTGTTGATGTCGTCCATAATCTCCTCGAGGGATTCGGCCGTCGCTCTCGCGATTTGCGCGCCGAGTTCGGCTTTCTGTATAGAATCCTCGATTAATTCTTCGGTATCCCTTACCTGGGCGGAGCTCTGAATCGCGAGGGTCCTGATTTCTTCGGCGACGACCGCGAAGCTTCTTCCCTGCTCCCCGCCCCTGGCCGCTTCTACCGAAGCGTTCAGCGCGAGGATATTCGTCCTTCTGGCGATGTCGTTTATCGCGTTCGTGACGTTTACGACGGCGTTGTTCGCTTCCCTGATTTCGGTCACGGCCTTCAGCAGCTCGGTCATCTGCGAGGAGCTTTTTCCGGCGTGTTCCTTAATTATCCCGAAAAGCGAGGCGGCCTGCGCGGCCGTGTCGGCGTTAGTCCTCGTTTCGGAGTTGAGCTCCGAAGAGGCGGCGCTGAACTTTTCGTTCGCGTCTTTCACCGTGACTATCAAATCGGACTGTTCTTTTTGAATCGTCATCATGTCGCTTATGTTCTGGACCACTTCGATATGCCCGGAATTACGCTGTTTCGTGTCCGTCAGATAAGCGGGCTCGACTTTGAAAGTGGCGCCGCCCGCCCCGAATATAGTCGATTTCTGGTCCCGTCTCAGACATTCTATGCCGCAGCTCGGGGTGTTGCATATAGCCGCTTTCCATACGTCTCCGCAGTATTTGCCCATTGCGTCCGCCCTTTTGATATTCAGCATATCCTCTACCGGTTTATTTAAAAACGTAACTTTCATATTCATATCGGTTATAGACAGAGGGAGAGGGATTTTGTCCAGGATATTCTCGTAAAAGTGGATTTTTTTCCCGAACCACAGCGAGACGACGGTCGCGACCGCCAGAGTCAGGGCGACGACGAGAACGGCGACGACCGCGGCGACCCTGTCGGCGTCCACTCCCGTATCGGTCACTTTTTGTCCTTTTTCGCCGATTTCGTTTATATACCCCATTAGTTCGATTTTCATAGCGCCGTCGTCGTCGCCGCCGAACTGCGCCTTTTGTATAAAATCAGACGCCGACCTCACGACCTGATTCTGCTCGTTTAACGTGTCTATCATTATGCCTATGTAAAACGACCTCACGGCTACGAGAGCCAGTCCGCTCGCAATCACAAGCATAAACGCAAGAAATATTTTAACCCGAATACCCATTTTCTTAAACCTCCGTAAATTATATATTACTCTAATTATACCACAAAAAAAATAATTTGCAATAGGTTATTTTTTATATTTCTGTGAAATTTTCTGTAGACGCGCGAGTTACGCAGTTAGTTTGAATTTGCGCCGAAGCCCTCTTTTTTAAAGAGGGTGGCAGCCGCGTAAGCGGCTGACGGGTGTTTTTGAAATCTGATGCTACGCGAGGGGAGACGAAAACACCCGCCGTCTGCGGACGGCACCCTCTTTACGAAAGAGGGCAAAGATAGTAAATACGTCAGGCGCGTAACTCGTGAGCCGAAAAAATCTCTTTGATAATTTCTTCGTCGCCGTAACCCTCGGGGCAGGCGGGCGAATTATTGTTCGCTCTGTACATTCCCCTTTGTCTCTTGCCGTTCGCCCTGTCCCAGGAATACGTCGTCATTCGCCGCGACGGCATCTGAACCCAACCTTCCGGATAACGCGAGTTTACCCAATCGCTTATATAACGCAGAAACTCTGCCCGGTATTCTTTCGGCTGCAAAGAAAACCATGTTATTTCGTCGTATCCCCAGGCGTAGATATTATCGAGGTCCGGGGTAAATTCGCCGGGTGTTTTCGATACGCCGAAATTGTCGAACTCGACTAAAAAAGGCAGAGGGTCGGAGATATATCCCGACGGGTGAATCCCGCCTTTGCTTTTGCCGAAGATACTGTCCGAGTAGTTTTCTTCGGCTATGCATTTATATTTACAAGATTCGTTTTCGGTTTCTTTAAGTCTTATTGGAAAAGAATTGAAGTCAAAGACCGAATGATTATCGGCCGTAATTATCCCGTGGCAATGGGCGTCGCATATGACATAGCCCCGCCTCGCGTGGATTTTTGCGTATTCACGGACTTTCATAACGAGTTTACGCCATGTTTCCCAGTTTTTGTCTTTATCGAGAGCGCCGATAAGCCAAACCTGACCGAAGTGAATCGCCTCGCAGCCGCAGTTTATATACATGCAGGCCCTGTAATAAAGCCACATCTGTCCTTCGAGAGTCAAAATATTCGGCACTCCGGTATCTTTTCCCCAATGATTATTAAATCTGCCGTCGGGGAACGACATTTTTTCGAGGGAGAAACGGCGTTTTTGATTCTCCTCGGGAATCGGCTGGTTAAACGCTTCGTAAACCCAGTTTGGGATAACTATATTTTCGCAGAAATTTTTGCAAACACATTCAAATACGCAGCACTGGAGAACAAACTCGGGGTCTGTTTCGTGGCAGACTGCGGCGCGTTCGCGGCAGATTCTGAAATGCTCTTCGTCGTTCGTTTCGCCCCAGACGTAAGCCGCCCTGCCGATAAATTTCGCGCCGGTATTTTTAAGCATACGCAAATCGTCCGCGAAAGTGTCGGATTTGCCCTCGTGGGTATCGAGAAGGCTCGTATGGGTGACCGCTCTGGATAAATAATTGTTTAAGACCTCCCTTGAAATAGAATCTCTAAAATAAAAATCCATGATTAAAATTCTCCTTTTTTTTATTTATTTTATAAAACCAAATTAACGCGCGTATTGTAGGGCGCGGCGACCCCGACGCGCCGGGAATTTACGCCGGCATGACGGGGGTATTTTACGCCGACGCCGGATTTATTGCCGAAGCCCTCTTTTTTAAAGAGGGTGGCAGCCGCGTAAGCGGCTGACGGGTGTTTTTGAAATTTGATCATGCGCGAGGGGAGACAAAAACACCCGC
>WRMA01000138.1 GCA_009777355.1 Oscillospiraceae bacterium
AACGACTTCCGGCTCTTTATCCGCGATATTATTATTTTCTAACGGGTCATTTATCAAGTTATAAAGCTCGACTTCGGGTTTATAGTGAAAATCAGGCTCAAGCGCAATTATAAGCTTCCACTCAGGCGTGCGCCAGCCGTGCTTGCGCATCCATGTCGCCTCTGTTATATACAGCTCCGTCTCCTGCTCGATTTGCTCACCGTGTATCAATCCCGCGAGATTACGCCCGTCAAATTTTACGCCTGTATCTATGCCGAGTATGCCAAGCACCGTCGGCACTATATCTTTATGCTGGCAGATATCAGAAAATCTAAGTCCCCTGCAATCTCCGCAGCTATCACACTCGCAATTATTCCCGCAGTTGCAGCCTTTTATTTTGAACGCGAACGGGATCACGAGCGTCGGATCATACGTGCCGTGATGGTCAAACATGCACTCATGCTCGTCAAGCGTCTCTCCGTGATCCGCTGTGAAGACTACGAGCGTCTCTTCTTCTATTTTAAGCTCCGCAAGCTTTTCTAATATTATCTGAATACACGTGTCCATATACGCGACAGCCGCGTCATACTGCGCGATTACATATTCAGCGTCAGTACAGCCCTCCGGTATCCACGAGAGTATAAAATCACGGAACGGCTTGAATGCGCGAAGCCCGTCTAAGCTTTTATTATCCGCGTCAAATTTATCGCCTTGATAATACATGTCAGCGAACGGCAGCGGCGGCAAATACGGCGCGTGCGGGTCCATGTGCCTCAGGAATAAAAAGAACGGCTTGTCTTCGTCTTTATAAATCTTAGCAAGCCTGTCAAGTTCGGGCAGCGTAACCTCGTTTAAATTCTCAGCCTTATGAGCTCTCCCGTCATCGCCGGGATTCCACCCGTCAAATTCAAGATATTTCTGGTAACCCCTGCCGCCGACATTTCCCGAAAACCCAACGCACGTCGTATTATACCCGGCTTCGCCGAGCATTTCTGCCAGCGTCTTAACTCCGGCCGCCATATCTCCCTGATGGCGCAGAGCAACAACGTCAGTGCTGAAAATATCCAGCCCTGTCATCATCGAGCTGTAGCCCGGCGTTGTCGGAATCGACGGCGCGAAGCAATTATCAAAGATAACCCCATCGCTCAGATACTTGTTCAAATTCGGCGTAGTCTCTCGCTTATACCCGTAGAGCGACATGTGGTCGCGGCGGAGCGAGTCCAAGCCGAAAAACACCACGTTTAATTTTTTATTTTTCTCACAGCAAGACATAAATTTTTCTCTCCTCTTAAAATTTAAAAATTTTTATTAATATTTATTACAGCCCAAGTAAGTTAGCGTGACTGCCTGTGCCGACAAGATAAAGAACCAAATCTCTCTCCCGTTTCTCGTACATAAGCAGCCAATCACCGCTGCCGCCGATATGGCACTCACGGTAATGCTTGAAATTGCCTTTTAGCTGATGGTCTTTCCAACTTTCAGGCAAAGGAATATCCTGCGCTAACTGGTCGATACCCCATGCGAGCAACGATAAGTCTTTACCCTGCTTTTTTGCGAGCTTATAACCTTTTTTAAACCCTGCCGATTTCCTGACAAGATATTTCGGCTCAATCATCGTCATCATCCTCCGCGTCTAAATCGGCAAAAAGTTCTGCAGCGTTTTTATATGCTTTTACTGTCCCGTTTGCGACAGCGGCGTAAAGCTCCTCCATTTCAGCGAGAACTTTCGCTTCAAATTCAGGCGTATAACCGTTCTCTGTTAATATCGGCTCTGCTTTTTCTTTTATCTCGGGATTAACCCGTATATTTATCCTGCTTGAACGTATATTTGACATAAAATCACCTCTATCAATATTATCATCTCGCGAACCTTGCCTCAACAGGCGGGAACGGCGGGAATTTTGCGTGCGGGTGCGTCTGATACCAGTATACAGTCGAAGCTATATCATCTGTCAGCGGCTCGTACTTGCCGTTAGGATACCAGCCCAGCGCCTGTATCGTCACCTTGATATCCCGCTCAAACCTTATCGGGTCCAAAACATGGAACCTGTATAATCCGTGCTTGGGTATCTCGTTTCCGTCTTTTTTCCAAAACGGATACCCTAAAAACGGCGTGGAATACGTATCCCCGAAACACCACGCGCCGCCGAAATAGTCTTCGGTTCCCGTTCCGCAGTATGTGGGGTATTCGCCGTCGCCGTCGATATAGCATTTGAGTTCCCCTTCGCCCCACCAGCCGTTTGACAGCTGTTCCCAGGCCAAATATACCCCCGCATAATGTCCCTGACCCTGTACGCCGTCGAGTATTATATGCTCCGGGTATTCGCGCGTTGTCATCGAGCGGCGCCACTGGGCGTGAAAATACGCCATATTTTCGGGTATATCACACAGCATATAATCAAACTGATAAAAGAATCCGCCTATATCGTCTTTGTGGCAGTTCTCTATGGTTATTTTGCATGATTTCCTGAACGGCATCGGGAAATAGCTGTTAAATCCGCCGGACGGATTGACCGAAACCGGCATTGAATTTATTTTTGTCCGCAAACCGTGGCCGCAGCAGAAAAAATCCCCTACGGGAACCTCAACCGAGGGTTCCGATTCGCCGTCCCAGTACATCCTCAAAATACAGTTCCGGTACGCGATTTCGGCGACGGTTATCCATATATGCGTTATAGACCCCTGCCCTTCAATCTCCGCTATGGTGACAACAGATTTTTTCGGCAGCGTTATACACGGCCGGATCTTCCAGCCTTTACCCAGCGCGCTGCCCGCATTGCCGGAATCGGGTACAACTTTTGCTCCGCCGGCTTTTTCGCCGGTCGGGTTCTCCGCCGAGATAGAACGCGTTTTGGCGTTTGACAATAAACCGAGTGATTCAAGGTTTGTAAACATAAAAATTTACCCCATTTTTCAATATTTTTCAGTTTTGCTGTGAAAATTCGTCTTTTCCTACCCCGCACAAAGGGCACGCAAAATCGTCGGGAACTTCCTCCCATTTTGTTCCAGGCTCAATTCCGCTCTCCGGTTCGCCAACAGCTTCGTCATATTCGTAGCCGCACGCGCCGCACACATATTTCATCGTTTTATTTCACCTCCGTTCTTTTTTAAGTTTCCACGGAAAGTCTGAATCACTGAAATAATCAAGAGAAACAGAGACCGTGTA
>WRMA01000139.1 GCA_009777355.1 Oscillospiraceae bacterium
TGGATTTATCCCCGGAAAAAGAGGAGTCGCCCGAATATAAAGACTATAATATATATTCTTTCGAGAGCCTGCTAAAACTGGGGGAGAAAGCGCTGAAAGACGGCTGTTCCGGCTTTACCGGGGCTGAAATAGACAGGGATAAGCCGTGCGCGTATTTATTCACGTCGGGGACCACGGGAACGAGCAAGGCCGTCATGCTGTCGCACAGGAATATCGCGTCGAACGCGGCGAACGCGGCGTGCTGCGCGGCGTTCGGGTTCAACGACACTATGGTTATGGTTCTGCCCATGCATCATTCTTACGAGACGACCTGCACGTTTTTCGCGTCGTCGATGCTCGGCTCCCATTTGTGCCAGAACGAGTCCATTAAAATGGTAATGCGTAATTTTCAGCATTACAAGCCGGATAAATTAGCGCTCGTGCCGCTTTTCGTCGATACGATGATGAAGAGAATCTGGGATAATATAGAGCAGAAAGGCAAGACGAAAACCGTCAGAACGATGATAAAAGTCAGCAACGCCCTAAGAAAAATCGGCATAGATTTAAGAAAGAAAATCTTCGGGCAGGTTCTCGGCGCGTTCGGGGGTAATCTGAACGCGATTATCGCGGGGGGAGCTCCGTTAAATCCGTCGCACATAAGAGACATGGACGCTTTCGGAATCGCTTTGTGGCAGGGTTACGGAATAACCGAATGTTCTCCTCTCGTCGCCGTCATGCCTGGTGATATGCACCTGAAAAAAAGCAAATCGGTCGGATATCCCGTTTTCCAGAACGAGGTTAAGATTATAGACAAAGACGAAGAGGGCAACGGCGAAATAGTGGTAAAGGGCGAAAACGTCATGCTCGGTTATCTGGACGACGAAGAGGCGACGAAAGAAGTTTTCACAGAGGACGGCTTTTTCAGGACGGGAGACATAGGCTATCTTGATTCGGACGGGTATTTATATATAAACGGGCGGAAGAAAAATTTAATTATTTTAAGCAACGGCAAGAATATTTATCCCGAAGAAATCGAAGAATATTTATATAAAATCGAAGGCGTGAAAGAATGCGCCGTGACGGAGCGTAAAAGACAGAGCGGGGAAGATAATATAACGGCGTTGATTTTCCCGGATTTTGAGCTTGAGAAATTTAAGAACAAAGCTTTCGAAGAGATAGAGAAGATTATGAAAGCCGAGGTTGATAATATCAATAAACAGCTGCCGGTTTATAAGCAGGTGACAGAAGTCGAAGTCCGGAAGACCGAGTTTGAGAAAACCACGACGAGAAAAATCATGAGGCATAAATTAAATTAATAGTTAATAATTATAAATTAATAATTGTAATAACGGGGAGGTCAAAATATATGTTCGAAAAAATAAAGAGGCTTCTCGTCGAAGAGATGGGAATCGACGAAAAAATCATAACGCCGGAAGCGAAGCTTATCGCCGACCTTGAGCTTAATTCGCTCGAACTGGCGGAGTTTATACTGACGTGCGAGGAAGAATTTAAAATCTCGATAAGGGACGAGGATTTGAAGAAGCTCGTTTCTATCGGGGATATTGCCGGTTATCTGGAGAATATATAAATTTATGAAAGTTTTAATATTATCGGTTACGGCGGGTCAGGGTCACAACGCCACGGCGAAGGCGCTGTCGGATTATTTTGACTCGGTCAACGTACAGAACGACGTTTTCGACACGTACAAGCACATAAGCGGTATTCTCGCCGCGACGATAGACAAGGGCTATAACGTTTCGACGAAGAAGAACCTCAGGCAGATATATAAAGCCATGTATAATAAATGGGAGAACAGGAAAAAAGAAAAGGACTATGACAAAAATTCTCCGATGAGGGCTTTCCACACGGTCCTGGCGCGCAAGCTCAGTTCGCGTATAGAGGAATATTCGCCCGATGCGATTATCTGCACGCATATTTTACCGGGTATGCTCACCGATATATTAAAGAAAAAAGAGAGTTTATCGGTTCCGGTATACTGCGTCCTGACCGATTTCGTTTTTCAGCCGTACTGGGAAGAGGCGAGAAATCTCGACTATATAATCACGGCGACCGAACTGCTGAATCTCCAGGCGTTCAAAAAAGGCTATAAGCGTTCGCAGATTCTTCCGTTCGGAATACCCGTAAATCCGAAATTCGCGAAGCATGAAGGCAAATCCAAGACCAGGAAAATCCTCGGTCTCGACCAGAATAGATTCACCGTTCTGCTTATGGGCGGGGGGGTAGGCTACGGCAATATGTTCAAGACGCTGAAAAAAATAGACGCGCTTAATATAGACTGCCAGATAATCGCCGTATGCGGCAGAAACGAAAAAGCGAAGGCAAAAATAGACGATTATAGTATAAGCGGCGCGAGCAAGCATATTTTATGCTACGGCTTTACGGACAATATAGACCAGTTAATGGAAGCGTCCGACTGCATAGTCACAAAGCCGGGAGGTCTGACGGCTTCCGAGGCCCTGGCGAAAAATCTGCCTGTTATAATAGTCAATCCGATACCGGGTCAGGAGGAGCGAAACGCGGACTTTCTTCTCAACAACGGAGTTGCGATGCAGGTTACGAAGACCTGCCCGCTCGACGACGTTATTTTTCAGTTTTTCTTTTTCCCCGAAAAAATCGAGAACATGAAAAAAAACATAAGTTTGTTAAGACGGCCCAATTCGACGAGGGACATATGCGAGTTTATGATAAATAATTATAAAAATAAATCGAAAGATAAGTAGAGATAAGAGATATTATTTTTTAAGAGAGAGGATGGGATTAAAATTCAAATAAGATTATCTAAATATGCCGGTAAATTTCTTGAAAAAACTGATAGAATTACTGAAAAAAGAATTAGAGCCGCATTAAAAAAATTAGAAACAGAACCGCCGCAGGGAGATATTATACAGCTCAAAGGATACGATAAGCTTTTTCGCCTTACAATAGGCGGTTATCGAATAATATTCTGCGTGAGAAATGGTATAATAGAAGTGACCGATATTGAATCCCGCGGTCAGGTTTATAAACATTTATAAAAATATTATAAAACAGGAGGAGTTTTGCGAATGACCGCGACAAATAAAAATTTATTGCTTCAGGCAATAGATAGTCTTT
>WRMA01000140.1 GCA_009777355.1 Oscillospiraceae bacterium
TTTCGTAAAGAGGGTGCCGTCCGCAGACGGCGGGTGTTTTCTGCCCCCTTCCCAGAAGGGGGTGTCACGAAGTGACGGGGGTTGACGGCGCAACATCAGATTCCCAACCCCCGTCAAAATGTCTACGGACATTTTGCCACCCCCTTCACGGAAGGGGGCTTTGGGTACGAAACACCCGTCAGCCGCTTACGCGGCTGCCACCCTCTTTAAAAAAGAGGGCTTTGGAGCAGATTTAAACTAACTGCGTAACTCGTGTCTGTCAGAAAACAATGCTTGACAGGACGCAGCGCCCCGTCCATCTGTCGAAAATATAATAATTATCCTCGTGGCCGGATATATATTCGAGAATATAATAAATCCCCCTGTATTTTTCGGAAGCGAAATTAAGCGTCAGCGAATCCGATATGAAATCGGGCGGAGGAACTCCGGGAGCGTTCAGAAAATCGTTTATTATAGTCTCTATAATATTTATATCTGTTATGCGTCTGATTTCAACGGAGATTTCTCCGGACATAGTAACATAGATTGTACTGGTCTCAAAATCTTCGAGTCCGGGTTCTTCTACGCTCCGTTCCCTGAACAGGAACGGCATACCCATGTCTCTTATATTTTCGCTCAGCCATTCGGACGGTTCGATTCCGGGGATTGCGTGGAGTCTCTCGCCTCTGTCTCCCCTCGCGTAGACCTCCGCGCTTATTTCGGCCGCCCTCAAATATCCCAGGCAGTATATATAGTACAGCCCGTTTTCTTCGTCCGTTAAATTGCCTGTTTCGCCGTCGTTCTTTAATTTTACATAATTCCCGCAGGAAAATATATTAATAGCAAATATTGCCGCGGTTATGAGCAAAGAAATTTTTTTAAGCATAATTTTTTACAAAAAATTTATTTTTATTTAAATAATTTATATTTTAGCGCTTTAAAATTAAAACAAAAATCACAAATACAGTCTATAATAATATATTATAACAAAATTTATGGATAACTATATTATATAATTGTAACGATTGTGAAAAATTTTAAAAAATATAAAACGAAAATTATTAAAGATTGTTAATATAAAGGCGGCGTTTTTAATATTATGGACAAAAAAAATAAATTTAAAGAAATAGCTTTGCGTAATATAAATATAAAAAGTCTGAGCAAATTAAATCTCAAAATATTTTTGAGAAACTCCGCGGGGATATTGCTGCTGCTGGTCTTTACGCATTTAACGGTCGCGTATTCGCAGGGGAGATTCGAGCTGCCTTTTTACGACAGGGGTTTAAATAGTAACGGCGGCGATTCGGCTCCCGGTCACTCAAGCGAAAACGGTTCGTCCGGTTCGCCCGCGCAAAGGGCGAACGACATAGACAATATTCAGGGAATAATAAACCCCGACGATTTGATTCTGTCCGAAGTAATCCCCGAACCGGTAACAGAAGCAGAAACGGGAACGGAAACGGGCGGAGACGAAATAAACGCCGGAGAAGTCGCGGACGACGACGGCTTCCCTCTTTTCTCCGAAGAAATGAAACTCGCGGGATTTTCCGTCTCGGACGGGGTTTACGGGATTTACGACGAGGAAAACGCGAATTTAATAATAAATAATTATAAAGCCGAGGTAAACAGGATATTGAACGAAAACGCGGTAAGCGACGGAGCCCCGGCCGTTCTTGAAGTTCCCGAAATTCCCGAAGCCCCTCTGATTTACGAGTACCGCTTCGTTAAAATAGAACCCGGGTACGAAGTTCCCGATACGAGAGTTACGGCTCTGAATATGATAAGCAAGAGAACGGTCGACCCGATGATGGACTTTTTTGTAATAAGGAGCGGCGAGTACGAAATCCTGTGCGCGGCGGACGGAAAAGTCATAACCCGCGATTTTTCCGCGCTCAATCTTGAAATCACCCGGATGAGGGATTCTGAAAACAGAACGGTTTTCAAATCGCTTGCCGATAGTTCATATTATATATACGACCCGGAGGACGGACCGAGAGGTTCTTTCGCGCCGGTTAATTTCGACCCCGTTCTGGGAAACAGGGGAGTTCCGTTTATGTATCCGTCGTATTACGGAGCGAACGGGAATAATAACCGGGTGAGGACCCGAGACTCTGCCGGAAGAAGGCTCTGGGGTTACGCCGATTCCGTAACGGGAAGGCAGGTCGTCACTAATATATATAACAAGACCTTTAATTTCAGCGAGAATATAGGCGTGGCGTATCAGGACGAACCGGGCAGGGGTAACAGGCTGTTTTTATTCAACGAAAGCGGGCAGAACCTCTTAACGTCCGGGGGATATTACGCGCCCGACGAAAACCGGGTGACGACGGGGCATTTAGGCTATTTCTATTTTGACCATGGACTGACGAGGGCGTATTCCCAAACGGTCGACAGACAGGCGGGGCTCGTCGCGAACAGGGAGGTTCTTCTGCAGTACCGGGTCGATTCCGGAGGATACGCGTACTTCGCCGAATTTTATATCCCGTCCGATTATATAGTAAAAGCGTATTCGAACGGCATGATACTTCTTGAAAAAGACGGCTTTTACGGGTTCATGAATTATCTCGGGGAATGGGTGGCGCAGCCTATATATATATACGCGCAGCCGTTTTTCGAGGGAGTCGCGGTAATCGGACTGGAGAACGGCAAGAGGGCTTTAATTGACACGAAAGGCAATTTAATCGCTAAGTTCAAATACGACGCGATAACCAACTGCACAGGGGGAATAGTCGCGCTTTACGAGAGAAACGAAGGCTGGACGATTTTGAACAAAGTCAGACGGACAATCGAAATAGGGTGAATTGTAAAAATAATATATAATAGACTTCTTGCATAACTTAAAAATCTGCAGAGAAAGCCCTCTTTTTTAAAGAGGGTGGCAGCCGCGTAAGCGGCTGACGGGTGTTTAGCCCCCAAAGCTCCCTTCCGTGAAGGGGGTGGCAAAATGTTCGCAGACATTTTGACGGGGGTTGCGAATCTGATTCTGCGCCGCCAACCCCCCCCCTCCGGGCACCCCCTTCACGGAAGGGGGCAAACACC
>WRMA01000141.1 GCA_009777355.1 Oscillospiraceae bacterium
GATTCTATAATAGATATAGTCGGCTCCGCGATTCTTCTCGATTTGCTTATTACGCAGAATAGTATAGAGAAAATATACAGCTCTCCCGTCAGCGACGGTTACGGGTTTACTTACTGTCAGCACGGTAAAATCCCCGTTCCTGTTCCCGCGACGGCTGAAATTTTTTCAGACGCGAAAGTAAAAACGCGCCAGCTCGATATTCCCAAAGAAATGGTAACACCGACGGGCGCGGCGATTATCGCCGAAATCTCCGGAAACTTCGGACTTATGCCTGAAATGACAAGCCTCAAAACCGGTTACGGAGCGGGAACGAGAGATTTAGATATCCCCAACGTCGTCAGGGTTATTCTGGGAAAAACGCAGAATCCAGAAATATTTAATATTTCTGATAATTCTTATATAACTGTAATCGAGACGAATATCGACGACTGTTCTCCCGAAATAATCGCGTATACTCTTGAAAAACTGCTTAAATCGGGCGCGAACGACGTATTTTTCACGCCGGTTTATATGAAAAAAAACAGACCGGGAGTTAAACTTACAGTATTATGCAAAAGCGCCCCTGAAATTATAAATAAACTCACGAAGATTATTTTTGACGAAACCACGACCATAGGGTTAAGAATCCGGGAAGAAAAACGCATTTGCCTTAAACGCGAATCAAAAATAATCGATACGAAATACGGCGGACTTAAAATTAAAGAGATTGAATTTAACGGAGAGAAAAAATATTTCCCCGAATACGAATCCGCAAAAGAACTTGCGGAAAAATCAGACGCCCCGTTATATAAAATTTATGAGAGCGTAAAACAAAAACAAATATTTTGAGAGGTTTAAATAATCCAAACATGAACGAGAAAAAATCACAAAATCAAAACCCGACTGTTAAACTGGTAATAATGGCGAGAAAATACTGGCGTATTATTATAATATCAGTCGTCGGGATTGTCGGCGCGTCGCTGATTGCGCTGATTACCCCCGCAGTCGTCAGGAGTCTTACCCAGGTGTTAATCGAATCGGATAATAATAACGGCGCGATTAATATTAATCTTCTGGTTACATATTCGCTTGTTTTAGTCGGCGCGTATATTTTGCGCGCGGGCTGCAGATGGCTCGGTCTCGCCGTGAGCCATATCGCCGCGTGGACTTTCGTCGGCGAACTAATGGCGAAAATCTATGAGAAACTGCAAAGATTATCTATGAAATATTATCAGGATAAACAAACGGGGCAGTTAATGAGCCATATGCTGAACGACGCGAGTCAGGCGCATATTCTAATCGCCCACGCCGTACCGGATTTAATCAGCAATCTAATCGTTATTATAGGCGTGGTGATTCTGATTTTTTCGATTAATCCAATTCTTGCCGCAATAACTCTGATTCCCGTGCCGCTTGTGATTTGGTCGGGGACGTTCTTCTCGAAAAAAGTCGCGCCCCTGTTTAAAGCCGACAGGACTATGCTCGGCGAATTAAACGCAGTAGTCCAGGATAATTTATCAGGCATGAAAGAAATCCAGGCGTTCGGTCAGGAAGAGAGAGAGCTTGAAAAAATGCGCGAGATGTGCAGGGTTTACGGTCAAATCAACGTCAAAGCGAATCACGCGAACGCGATTTTTCACCCGGGAATAGAATTTTTAACGTCTATGGGAACCGTTATAGTCGTGGGAATCGGCGGATATCTCGCGATGAACGGCAATATGGACGTGCCGGATATTATCGCGTTCTTGATGTATCTCGGGATTTTTTATCAGCCTTTGGCGGTTTTGTCCAGACTTTTCGAGGACGTTCAAATCGCGTACGCGGGAGCCGTGAGAGTCTTTGAAGTTCTCGACGCGGAATCTGATATTAAAGACGCTCCGGACGCGAAAATTCTGGAAAAATGCGAAGGTTCGATTGAATTTGACGACGTTTCGTTTTATTATAATCAGGACGAACCGGTGTTAAATAATATAAGCTTTTCGGCAAAACCCGGAGAAATGGTCGCCGTCGTCGGACCTACGGGGGTGGGTAAAACGACTATCGTTTCCCTAATCGAAAGATTTTACGAGCCGCAAAACGGCAGTATAAAAATAGACGGGATTGATATAAAAGATTTAACTGTCGAATCCCTGCGTTCGCAGATTTCGATGGTTCTTCAGGACGTGTTCCTGTTCAACGGAACAATCGCCGAGAATATCGCGTACAGCGTAAAGAACGCGACCCGGGAACAAATAGAGGAAGCGGCGAAAATCGCCTGCGCGGACGATTTTATAACCGCTATGCCGAACGGGTATAATACTCTCATAGGCGAGAGAGGCGTACGGCTTTCCGGAGGGCAAAAACAAAGGCTCTCGATTGCGAGAGCCGTATTGCGCAACACCCCGATTCTGATTCTCGACGAGGCGACGTCGTCCGTCGATATGGAAACCGAACTGCAAATCCAGCAGGCAATCGAAAATCTTACGGGAAGCCGTACGGTTATAGTCATAGCGCACAGATTATCGACGATTATAAGCGCGGATAAAATTCTCGTAATGGACAAAGGGTCTGTAATAGAACGGGGCAGCTACGAAGAATTAATGTCGCAAAACGGCGTATTCGCAAGGCTGAACAAAAAATCCATGTAGGGGCGATTATTAATCGCCCGTGTTGATTAACGTAAAAATTTTGTGAATGTAGGGCGCGGCTTCCATGCCGCGCCGTGTATGGAATTAACGCCATGCAAAATTGTAGGGACGACCGCCCTCGGTCGTCCGGGAATTTACGCCAACGCCGGATTTATGCCGCGGGCGATTAATAATCGCCCCTACGGTTTATGGCGTTCTGCGAAAAATGTAGGGCGGGGCTTCCATTCCGCGCCCCCA
>WRMA01000142.1 GCA_009777355.1 Oscillospiraceae bacterium
TTTTGCATAATAATTATTATTGGACTTCTTTCAAAACCACCCCGTCACGCCGCTTACGCGTCGCGCCACCCCTCCACAGAGGGGAGTTTTCACTCACTTTCAGACGTTTATCTCCCATTCCCCTCCGTGGAGGGGTGCCGTCCGCAGACGGCGGGGTGGTCGTATTTCGGTTTTGAAAGAGGTCTATTGTCCTTTCTTGATTTAAAATTTAAAATATTTTGTTTGCTAAAGCCTTTTAAGATGAAAGCCGCCGTCGGCGTTGATTATTTCTCCGGTAGAATACGGCAGAAGACCGGAGATTATCGCCAGGACGGGTTTCGCGATATCTTCCGGCCGGCCGAGCCGTCTAACCGGCGTCAAGCCGCCTTCGATTAGTTTATTATATTTGTCCAGAACTCCCGCGGTCATGTCCGTTTCTATTATACCCGGGCGTATTTCATATACGTTTATGTTGTATTCTGCCAATCTGTCGGCGAAAAGCGTCGTAATCATGCTTACGCCGGCTTTTGATATGCAGTATTCGGCGCGGTTAGTAGACGACGTATACGCCGAGACCGACGATATATTTATAATCCCCCGGAGCGTTTGGGAAGCCGGGGGATTTTTGACCATAAAATTCGCGATTTTCTGGGTTAAGAAAAACGCGCCTTTAAGATTTATATCAAGGACCCTGTCGAAACTCTCGCGGGTCGTCTCGAGAATATCGTTGCGGACAAGAGGCGCGACTCCCGCGTTATTCACGTGAAAATCGATATAATTAAATTTATTCTTGATTATATCGATAATATTATCGCAGTCCGAATCTTTTGAGATATCGGCCGATATATAAATACTTTCCGGGCTTCTGTTAGTGAGTTCTTTAATATATCCGGAAACGTTAGGGTCGGATTGGTTTCTCACGCCGACGGCGATAATGACGCAGCCGTTTTCGGCGAGCATAAGCGATATGCCCCTGCCTATCCCGCGCGACGCCCCCGTGACCGCTACGATTTTTTTATTGCCCCGCATATATTTTTTCTCCCGTGAAGATAAAATTACAGATTTAAAACCCTGTCTATGCCTAATCTATTCCGGCGTATAAATCCAAAATTCTCTCCAGCGCGGATTCCGCGCGGGGCTGGTCTCTCTCTATCTGCGACGCAAACGTGTTCGGGTCCCTTTCGTCGCGCAAAATAGTCTGATATATGTCAAACGTGTTGATATTATATAATAGGGCGAAATCGTAAACTACCCCGTCGAATATCAAGTCTAACATTCTTACTGATTCTTCGTCTCTCGAATATTTGATTTTGAGAGCTACTTCGTAATATGCGGGAACTAACTGCTTGTGGCTTTCCGCGCTTAACGCTTCTATTACCGAACCGGTCATATCGTGATTTTTGTTATATGCCGGAATCGACATCGCGGATGCGTGTTCGTTTATCATAGTCAAATATTTTGCCTGCGACTCGTCGTATTTGGGTATTGGAACTATTCCGAACTCAAACGGCGCGTTTCTGTAATCCGGAGTGCACAGAACGCCGACCCTGTCGAGCATGAACAGTGTGTTACCCTGCGAGAAAAGATACGCCTGGTCGCCGAGTCCTCTGAAGTTTATGCTGTTGCCTCTCGCGTTCGTGACTGCCGAACCGGGATTATTATAAAATAAATCATGGACTTTATTAAGAGAACTCGCGTTGCGTTCGGTGAACAAATCATAATACGGCAGACCCGTTTCGGGGTCTTTCGAAGTCGCCCGGTTTCCCAAAGCCCACATCCATGCGTAGGCGCTTCCCCAAGCGTCTGAAGTAAACCCGTATGTATCCTCAACGTCGCGCGCCGCGTCGCCGTTCGTATCGCTGTAACATTCCCTTACTATATCGCTTAAAATATCTATAGTCCATCTGTTTTCCTCGACCATAGCGTAAGGACTTTCAAGCCCGAGGGTTTGCAGAAGGTCTTTGTTGAACATGATAAACGCCGCCTCGCCGATAACCCCCGGGAAAATTATATCGCTCATCGCGAGATAGGTCCTGCCGTTAATCGTAAATTCGTCCATAGCGTCTTTTATCCACCACGGCTTAGACGTATCGAGATGAGGCAGGGAGTTCCAGTCGGTAAGCAAACCCGCGGAAGCTAAATCGGCGGTATAGCTGTAACGGGATACGATTAAATCAAAATCGTCGGACTCCGACTGAATCGAACGCCTGGCAAAACTCGTGACCGCGTTCTCGTCGTTTCCCGACTGAGGATAGGGCATACTGACGATATTAATATTAAACCTGTCTTCAATCGTTTTGTTCCTGTTAAAGAGAGCGTCGTTGATAACGTCGCCGTTCAAGCTTTCAGCGGCTATTTCAATCTGATGGACGTCGTAAAGGGCCCAGTTCGAGCGGGTGCAGCTCGTCCTGTGTAAAATCCTGAAATCCGCGCCGCCGAAATTATTGTCCGGGACCTCGTCGGGAATATCGCGCGGGTCAGGCGGCTGTTCAACCCCGGCAATTTCTTCTCCAACGCCTCCGCCGTTCAAACCGTCCGCAAAACCGTCTCCGTCGTTATTTAAATTATCGCCGCCGCAGGATATTAAAATCATAGACAAAGCAAGAAGCAAAACCGTTAAAAATTTTCCGTTCATTTTAGATAAATCCTCCCGAATTTTATTAAAAGCCTGACACTACGCATAATATCAGGCTTTTCTATGGCTGCGGAACTAGGATTTGAACCCAGACAAACAGAGTCAGAGTCTGCCGTGCTGCCGTTACACAATTCCGCAAAGTTTATTTTTCAACACAGATTATTATATATGATTTGATTGGATTTGTCAAGGGGTTTCGCGAATTT
>WRMA01000143.1 GCA_009777355.1 Oscillospiraceae bacterium
AGTCCGGACTCCTCGCACAAAGTAACGGTATTGTTTAATTTATTTTTATCGAGAACGTACATTGGCTTCCCAAAAGTTCCTCCCAGTCCTTTCCTCTGTCCTACAGTATATCTTATCAGCCCGTTATGCCGTCCGATTATATTTCCCCGAGCGTCGATAAAATCTCCGCTTTCGTAGATTTCTCCCGTGTATTTCTCGATAAATCCGGCGTAATC
Organism: Oscillospiraceae bacterium; assembly: GCA_009777355.1. Lineage (GTDB taxonomy): Bacteria > Bacillota > Clostridia > Oscillospirales > WRJC01 > WRJC01. The sequence goes on from WRMA01000143.1 coordinate 216, forward strand.
TCCGCCGGGAACAAAACAAATATCCTGACTCTCGCGTTTTTTCGCGTTGATAAACCCCTGGCTTCCGGCGATTTCCCGAACCTGGGATTTATTGAGATTCCCCAGGGGAAAAAGAGTCCGCTTTAACTGTTCCTGCGTCAGGGAATACAGGACATAGCTCTGGTCTTTCGTTTCGTCCAGGGCTTTTTTTAAAATATATTTGTCTGTTTTTTTATCGTAATCTATTCTCGCATAGTGCCCCGTGACTATATAATCCGCTTCGAGCTGCCTCGCGCGGAGCGTCAGCTTCTCGAATTTCATGAATTTATTGCAGTCTATGCAGGGATTCGGCGTTTCGCCGTTCTGATAAGATTCTATAAATTTATCTATAACCCGGCTTTTGAAATCAGACGAAAAATTACATACGTGGAAATCTATGTCAAGCGAATGGGCGACGCTCCGCGCGTCTTCAGAATCAGCAAACGAACAGCAGGTTTTTTCAGAATCAGCATCAAAATCAGATTCAAAATCAAAATTAAACAATTTCATCATAACGCCGACGCAGTCGAATCCCCGTTGTTTTGTCAGATACGCGGCGACCGAGCTGTCCACTCCGCCGCTCATTGCGATTAACGCTCTTTTATTTTCCCGGCTTATTATTTCATACCCTCCAGCTCTATCATTTTGTCTATGCATACTCTCGCGTCCTTTAAAGTTTTCCCGTCAAGAATAATCTCCTCGCCGCCTTCGCCGTTCACGCAGTTTAAGATATCCGGCAGAGTCGTGACTTTCATGTTCGAGCATAATAATTTCTGCGAGAGGCAGTAAAATTTTTTGTCCGGACACATATACTGCAAATTCGCGGCTATGCTCATTTCCGTTCCGATAATAAATTCTTTGTGTTCTGAATTTATCGCGTAGTTCATAATTCCCGACGTCGAGCCGACATAATCGGCGAGACCCGCGACCGACGGAACGCACTCCGGATGAATGAGCGCGAGGGCGTTCGGGTGGGTTTCCTTCGCTTTTTCGACGTCTCCGGTAGTTACGGCGGCGTGAATCGGGCATCCTCCCTGAAGAAGCTTTATATTTTTGCCGGGCAGCCGCTCCGCGACGTACGCGCCAAGATTGCAGTCGGGCAGAAACAAAATATTATTATTTTCTATGTTATTTATAATTTTGACGGCCGAAGACGACGTTACGCACACGTCGCACGCCGTTTTGAGCTCCGCGGTCGTGTTTATATACGCGACTACAGTATAGTCCGGATATTTCGCCTTTACCGAATTTATAAGCTCTTTGTCCATTTGTTCGGCCATAGGGCAGCCGGCCTCGGGATTCGCGAGGATAACCGTTTTTTCCGGCGACAGGATTTTAACCGTCTCGGCCATAAATCTTACTCCGCACATAATTACGGTTTTCTGCTCCGCTCTGCGCGCCGCGGAGCTCAGCTGAAAGGAATCCCCGGTGAAATCCGCGATTTCTATAATTTCCCTCGCCTGATAGCTGTGCGCGAGTATGCAAATATTTTTCTCTTTTTTTATCTGCGCTATTTTATTTTGAATTTCGTTTATCGTCATCATGAACCTCGTTTCGTCTGTATTTTTATATATTTTTTATATTTATTTTGTTCCGGTTAATCCGCGTTCTTCCATAAAATCCATAAGGGTTACGGAATCGGCGTAATCGTCTATGACTTTATAGAGCCCGGTCCAGAAACCGAGCGTCCGGCAATCCCGTTTGCGTCCGCACCGGTTTATATCGTCCTCGAGACACGCGACGGGCGCGAGCCTGCCTTCGATTGCGCGGAGTATTTCCCCCGCCGTATATTCTTCGGGATTTTTCGCGAGGATATATCCCCCGCCCGCTCCGCGTTCGCTTCGGAGCAGACCCGCCCTTTTTAAATTAGTCACGATTTGTTCGAGATATTTCAGGGATATACCCTGGCGTTCGGAAATATCTTTAACGGGTACGCTGCGTATTCCGCCGTTATTTTCCGCAATATCAATCATCATTCTTAAAGCGTAGCGTCCTTTCGTCGATATTTTCATAAAAAATCCCCCGCTCCGTTAATAATTATAATAATATCATTATACTATATGATTTATAGGAAATCAAGGGTTAAGAAAAATATTTTTTTATACCGCCGGAAAAATCCTTGTAAAGATTTATTTTACATGATATAATGATTTAAAACTATATAGACATGAGTTACGCAGTTAGCTTAAATTTGCGGAAAGCCCTCTTTTTTAAAGAGGGTGGCAGTCGCGTAAGCGGCTGACGGGTGTTTTTGAAATTTGATGTTGCGTACGGGGAGACA